>NZ_JAKOGN010000011.1:0-49074 GCF_022240605.1 Streptococcus sp. DFI.7.26
CAGTTGAGTAGGGCTGTAAAAGCTGATGAAATCAGCGTAGTAGAGCCCATTCAACTACTGCGTCTTGCTCGACAATCCAAAAAAAATTGAGAGGCTAGGACTTTTGTCCCAGCCTCTTTTTTCTAGCTTTAGGAAAGTTGAGTTTCTTCCTTTCTTTTCCCTACCATTGTGAAGTGGGAAAGTGACCTAACCTTAGTCGTCACCTTTTTTAGCAAGAAGGAAATCTCCATCTGATTGTTTCACAAACGTCAACTTATATTGATCTGTCGTTGAGGATTTAAAACGGATCGTCATAGTAGTGACAATATCATGAGTTTTGTAGTCTTCATCTGCAGACAAAGAGAGAGAATAAATGGTATTATCTTTCAAAACTTCCTTGTAAGAAACGCCATCCTTACCAGTTTTGGAATCTCCGACTTTGAGGTTGTCATAGTAAGATGAGGTCATAAAATCGTCCTCAGCTTCGTTATAATTTCCTGAATAATAGAGATCCTGTAAATAATAGGTATCTCCCTCTTTCTTAAAGGTCAGTCTCATATCACGAACGGTATGGAATTGACTATAGGTATCATCCTGATCTTCTTTTAACTCGCCCCACTCTAAATCAATGAGATCTCTTCTAAACGAACCTTGCAAAGCTTTTCCGTGCTCATCCACAACATCTTCAATGGATGTTCCCAAATTTGAAGTTGAGTATGTGCCAAGCTCGAGGTTAGCCAAATCTGTAATGTTCCAAGAAAAATCAGTATCGTCTGGATCAATATATTTTCCAGCCTGATCACGTTTTGATTCCCCTGCATCAGCTTTCGGATGAAGGACAGGCGAGGAACTTTTAGCACTATTTGCCGCACCCATAGAATGGCCAAAGAATAGACCGATAATGACTCCTAAGACCGCAAAGCCACTAATACAAGCAATTAACAGACCTTTCCCTGGCTTCTTTTGATCACCAGTTTCTGGCACACCAAATGGTGCCTGTGATTGATTCGTATTCATCTTTCATATATCTCCTCTATATTAAAAACGTTCTGGACCAATGTATAAGAAGTCCCCATCTGGTTGTGCTAAGAAGCGTAATGTCTTATAATCGTCTCCCACTTTAAGGTTGATCTTTGCAACCACTCGAGTAGAGTCATACTCTTCTCCATCAGCAGTGATTTTTGTCTCTGTACCTATTTGAACATTTTGTTTATGTTTCTTCAAAACTTCCAATAAGGAGGTTCCACCTTTACCAGTTTTCTTATCTCCTTTTTTCAGATCTTTGAATTCTTTCGTGCTCATCTCACGATCTGTAGAAGTATCTTCATCTTCATCGTCTTCACTCGCATAGACTTCTTCCAAGTTAAAGGCTTCTACAGATTTCAAATAATAGTTGCCATCCACTTTTTCAAATTTGAAATAAATATTTTGGTGAGAGGCGTTCTTTGCACGATCCCAAGTAAGAATCATGCCTTTCTTTTCATATTCGACACTGGTAGCCAAGCCATAAGTTTCAACAATCTGATCAGCAGTCAAGCCATAACCGTCCTTGTTGCTATAACTTAATGCAGCAAGGTCTTTTAGGGTCCAAGTATAGATTACCTCATCCTTTTCTGTAATAAAGCCTGTCTTTGTTTTCTTAGCTTCTTCACTAGCACGGTCTAATCGTTTGGTACGTTTGGCATCTGCTTGAGGCTTAGATGAATGCCCCCAGAAATAGCCAGCTCCGCCACCGATCAAGCCACCAAGAAAGAGGGCAAGAATAGAAAAGACGATAAAGTTAGTCCATCCACTCTTCGGTTTTGGTTGAACATTCCATTGTGATTGAAAGGCTTGAGGGTTCCCTTGTTGGTAGAAAGGATTATTTTCTACCTGTGGCGCTTGATTTTGGAAAAATTGTTCCTGTCCTCCAGTTTGTGGTCCTTCTACTGGAGAAGACTGTTGGAAGCCTTGCGCTCCTGGTGCACCAAATGGCTCATAAGCTGTTTGGCCATTTTGTACTCCAAAAGTGTCTTGGAAGTTTTGGCCCATTGAATCTTCAAGAGGTTCTTGAGCAGCCTGCCCCCCTTGTGCTCCAAAAGGCTCTTGGACGGTTTGACCCGTTTGGGCTTCAAGAGGTGGTTGAACAGTTTGTTCGTTTTGTGCTCCAAAAGGTTCTTGAACAGTTTGTCCCTCTTGTGTTCCAAAAGGTGTCTTGTCTTCTGTTGTCATAATCTCTCCTTTACTAACAACCTTCGCTCATCGTTCTTTCTACTTTTTTGTGATCATAGTTTGACGTGCAAAGTATAAATATAGTAGTTCTACTATATCATAAAACAGTCTATTTTTCCACCTCATTCTGAGATATTGAAAGCGATTAAAAAACGACCTCTTGCGAGATCGTTTTGTTGTCTATTATAGACGAGCGTTGAGTTCTTTGCTCAATTCTTCAAATCCTGGTTTACCAAGAAGGGCAAACATGTTACGTTTGTAAGCTTCAACACCTGGTTGGTCAAATGGGTTGATCGCGTTCAAGTAACCTGAAAGGGCGATGGCCAATTCGAAGAAGTAGATGGCATAACCAAGAGTGAAGGCATCTTGCTCAGGAAGAGTTACGTACATGTTTGGCACGTCACCGTCAGTGTGGGCAAGAAGAACACCGTCAGTTGCTTTTTTGTTTACGAAGTCAACGTCTTTTCCTTGGAGGTAACCAAGTCCATCAAGGTCTTCTTCCAATGTAGGGATGATCACGTTCTTACGTGGTTTGTCCACACGGACAACTGTTTCAAACATGATACGAGTTCCTTCTTGGATAAACTGACCCAATGAGTGCAAGTCTGTTGAGAAGTTAGCTGAAGTTGGGTAGATCCCTTTTTGGTCTTTTCCTTCTGTTCAGGCACCCCTTGTGGATCCATCTGCTGGGAATTCCCTTGCACTGACTGGCTAGTTTGATTGACTTGCCAATCAACCACTGCGTCATCTATTTTTTCTAATTTAGACCCAGAAGCCTGGACTTTTTGTCCAAGCTCTGAATCAATTTTTTAGACTTTTATTTTTCTAAATTGCTTGATTTTAAATTTTGTTATGGTCAAGCAGTTTCGAAAATCTGAATGGTAGAGTCCTTTTCAATTACTACTGCTTGGTCTGCTGCAACATGGAGAGTCCCCGGCAGGCTGCCCTCTTTTGAACCATCAAAAGAAATCGTGATATGGCCCAGTCCAGTTAAATTTTTTTCTACTACATTTCCTACGGCAGTAATCGAATATTCCTGACTATCTACCACCAGCTTTCCACCTTCTAGTATTGCACCTAGAAGATTTTTGTTATCGATTTTAAAACAATACTCTGCTAAGTCTTCCGGAGCTTCTTCTCCAAACAAAATGAGCATATTGGCATCTTGAATCATATTCTGAGCTTCAGGCCCCACTTGAATTACTTTAGCTTCAAAAATTTTCTTCATCTAATTCCTATTCATCCTTTCTCAAATCTGTCATAAACTTATGCTTATAGATAAGTTTAACATAATAGTTGCTATGTTTACGTGCATCTATCAAAAGTTTACTGATAAAGGCCAATACTAGCTATCCAAGCTACTAGCACCCGCGGAACACCATTGAGAAAGCGTGAATAAAGCACAGAAGGGACACCAACCTCAACTGTTTCAGCCTTGGCTTCAGATAGACCGAGTGCTACAGGAATGAAATCACAACCGTTTTGAGTGTTGATAGCAAATATAGCTGGCAGAGCCATTTGGGGCGGAATAGTCCCTTTGCCGATTTCAACTCCAATTAAGGTTCCAATAATCTGACTGATAACAGCTCCGGGGCCTAACAAAGGAGATAGGAATGGCAAGGAACAGATAAAGCCAATCAAAATGAGTCCCCAGATGTTCCCAGCTAGGGGAACCATTAATTTTGCCAGCCAATTTCCAACACCTGAACCTTGAATAACCCCAATCAGCAAGGAAACAAAGGCCATGAAAGGAATGATCGTGTTGAGCATTGTTTGGATGGCTTCACGAGCAGCCTGGTTGAAAGTCGCAACGACCTTCCCAGCGCCCATCCCAATTCTTGCTACAATACTTGTTTCAGCTTTTTGCTCTGTAATTTTTTTACTAGTATCGTAAGTTGGCTTTTCTGTTACCACAGTTGTCGCTTTTTCGTCTTCATTAGCAGCAGAAATTTGATTAAGGCCAACTGCTGACACATAGATTTCCTCGGTTATATATTGAGCTAGAGGCCCACTTTTCCCTGTAGCGACAATATTTATTGTAGGGATCCCCTTTTTAGGATAAATACCACAGCGAAGAGTACCGCCACAATCCACGATTGCTAAAGCAATTTCCTCATCTGGGATAGAAGTTTTAAACCCATTAACAGCTTCCATACCGGTCAAATCAGCAATTTTATCTACAATATCTGGCTTTTCTCCTCCGCCAGTGATATAGATGAATTTATGCTTAGCTTCACTAGGTGTAATGACCAAAGGTCCTCCGAAACCGCCATTTCCTTTAACAACTTTTATACTCTTATATGACATAATTTCACTCTTTCTATAAATCAAATGTTTTACTCAAGGTAACACCTTGCTGTTTTGCTACATAAGCAGTTGTAAAATCGGTCACCCAACCGCCTACAAAGTTCATGACAAGCCCAACAAGCATGTAACGAATGGCTAAGTCCATTTGACTTAAACCTAAAGTTTGAATTCCTGTTGCAATTCCCATCCATACAAACAATTCCCCAGGATTGATATGCGGAAATACACCATTTGAAGTGTGGCAGAACTGCATCTGAGCTGCTACAAAACTAGGTTTATAATATTCTGGTAAGAAACGTCCCATACTGATTGCCATCGGATTCCCCAGCATAAAGGCTGAAATGAAAGGTAAAATCATATACCGGCTAACAGGATTTTTGGCAGAAATCTTAGCCAGGGAATTGACCTTCTCTTCTCCCAAGAAAGCGATAAGGGTATTCATTGCAATCAATAGCATTAAGACAAGCGGTACAATATTTGTCATCCAGCTAATAAAGGTTTCTCCACCTAATTGGAAGAGTTTCATAAAACTCTCTGCAAAATTTGTAATGTGATTCATAAGGAACTCCCTTTCTTATTTTTTTTAAATAACTGTTTAATAGATAATTGTAAGTAATTCGCATAAAAGCCGAATCCCAGAAAAGAATCAGATGAACTTGTCTCTTTCTCAATACCTGCCTCATGCCAAAGATAGACTTTTCTAGCATCTTCTATGGCTGATTGCATCAACTTATTTTCTTTTCTCACAAGAGGATTATACTTGTCAAAATAATGGATGTCTTCTCCAACATAATCGTCCATATTTTGAAAACGTGCTAAGATTGTGACTCCTTGCATTTTGCTAGCTTTAAGAACCCGACCGTTTTCATCAACCGCGAACATGACAATCGTACCGGATTTGATTCTTCCGGACTTCCTGCCAATCGCTACGCGCCCCAGTCTTCGGAGCATCGTATAGGTCTTATTGAAGTCTTTGAGTTGCTGCCAGCCGAGGAACATTTGAAATATATAAGCTGCCATGATAAATACAGCGAAAATTATTAGCGAATTCATTAAAATACTCCTTTGCTCTTAGAAAATGATAGAAACTCTGTCTCTGTTTCTACAGCCCTCAATGCTTCTTTTAGAGAAGGCTCTCCTGCAATTCGAAAAATGTCGTCATACAATTCCAGCAATTCACTCTCCATTTTGCTTTCAATTTCTGAGGGAATGGCGACTAGAAAGATAAATTCAATCCAATCATCTCCTTTTTGATAGGGCTCTTCTAGCTTTCCAAACATTAAAATAGTCTTTGCATAACCCTGGTTAATTGTATGGGGGAAGGCAATTCCTCCACCAAAAATGGTTGATTGTTTTTTATCCCTATCAATTATCCGATTTCTAAAACCTTCATCAATCATCTGAAGTTTCTCTAACTCTGCAACCATATTTAGCAAGTATTGCTGATAGGTTTTTTGGGGAGTCAAACGAAGAAAACGTAAGCTGACTGTTTCTAGATTTTTTTGATGAAAAGCATTGGCCCTCTGCCATTCTTCCTGCAGCCATTGATCATCAAAAAGATGATTAACTTGAATGACTGGAGATTTAGAATCTTTATATTTTAGAGGAACTGTCGTAAAAATCGCGAAATAGTCCTGATTCAAATCCAGATTAAAATCCTCTTCAGAATACTGAGTAATGTCTACATCATTTCCAAGAATTCGTCTGAGTTGCTGAATAATCATCGCAGCAGTTCCTCTTCCTGTTGTGCAAACTACAGCTATCTGCTTGCGAGAACCATTTACAACAGAGTTTTGCTTTCTTAAAATCATTTCAAAATACAAAGCCAGATATCCGATTTCAGATAATTCCAATTCAGAACCAAAAATTGCAGATAGTTCTTCTCCAGCAATTTTCGCCATTTCAAAAGCAAAAGGATATTGAGTTTGAACCTCGCCATGGAATATATCATTAGCTTGCACATGGAAAATCAGTCGATTGATTAAGGAGCCTAGATGAGACTTGATTTCTTCAAATAATTCTTCATCATCAAAGTTAACCAACATTGTTTCTTTGACTTTCTTGACAATCCCTTGAAAAATGTTTGCAAGCTGTTCAGATTGATAAGACGGCTTGCTTAAAGTGTCAATAAAACGGATATTAAACGGAAAACACAAAAAGTCTATCTCAAACTGACTGAGGGAAATCTTATAAGTCATCTCAATATGATAGATTAATTTTTCAACCAAAGGTGTCTCTGTTAAATCATTCCTATAGTAAGGAATAGGGCAACTCAACACCCTAGATGCATGAATACGCTCCACCATAATTGAAATTGTCTTTCGAAGGAGTTCCTTTGTTTCTTTCGGGATTTTATACTCCTGGAGTAGCGTCTCCAGAAAAGAAGATGTTGCCTCGGTGAGTGTCTTTCCTTCAAAGTAAGGGGCCACTTGGTGAATATAGAGCAAGCGCAAATTCAGCTCGGACCCCAAGACCTCCAGCCCACGGTTGGGCTTTCCTGAAATAGTGATAGAGTAACTCTCTGCCAAAGATTTTACTTGTTTTAAATCCTTATTAAGGGTACTTCTACTAACACCTGCTTCCTCAGCCAAGTCGTCAATAAGAAGAGGGGAGGTTGACTCAATTAAACGTTTTAGTAAATAGGCAATTCTTTTACTGGAAGAATTGAAGTCACTCTCCCGTTTTAAACTACCAGATAAAATCCTTTCCAACTCAGTATAGTCATACACCTCTAACATTAACTGATCATCTTGTGAGATAATCTGGATACTCGGAGCCAAAACATCATTTAATTGTTGGATACTCTTTTGCAAGGTTTGCATACTAATATCCAGCTCTGAGCGCATATCTACCAAGGAATAAGTTGGCTGTGAGACCATTTTTTCTAAAATATTATACCATCGATTTACTATGGTCAACTCTCTTCCTCACCTTCATTTTTTTAACCGCGAGTTTTCCCTCCGGCAATATTTGTAGTGACTCCAGTTATATAGCTAGAACGGTCTGAAATATAGAATGCTACAAGGTCAGCTACTTCCCGTAGTTTACCACTTCGTCCCAAAGGAGTTGTTGAAGTTGAAGCATAACCAGCTCGAATATCTTCTACCGTCTTTCCACGGGTATAAGCAAGAGCTTCCTCATAAGAAAGAGTTCGAAGTCCCGTAGCTTCCATAATTCCTGGAGCAATTCCAACCACACGTACACCATGCTTACCCAGCTCTTTTGCCCATGAACGAGTGTAACTATAGACTGCTGCTTTTGTGGCAGCATAGGCACTTTGTCCTTCAGAACCTTCCAAGCCTGCTTCTGAAGCCATGTTCACAATTACACCTTTTCCATTTTTCACTAAAATACGTCCCACTGCCTGACTAACCAGATACAAACCTTTTTGATTAATCATCGTTACTTTTTCGAACGTCTCATCGTCCAATTCGTAAGGACCTTTAGGATTTTCTGCATCGATTAATAATCTAGGGATATTAATCCCTGCATTATTGACCACTGCATCAATATTGCCAAATCTTTCAACTATTTTGGCAACACCCTCTTCTACTTCAGAGCGAGAAGTTACATCAACTTTTACAAATAATAGATTTGGATGACGCAAATCGTTGTCGCTAAGATCGAAATTCGCTACGTTGACACCTAATTCCAGCAATTCTTCAACGATTGCCTTACCGATCCCAGATGACGCGCCAGTCACAAGAACTGTTTTGCCTTTTATGTTTAACCAATCATTCATTTTGATACCTCTCAAATTTTATTTACAAGGTAATTATACAGCGCTTTCATAAATGAATTAAGACACTCTTTTTTACACAGTTCAAAAAAATAATAAACTAATTAAGAGGCTTGTACTAAAAAATCCACAAGAAATGAACTTGTGGATCTCTTTTTATACTCTAAATGAACTCAAGGCATATAAGAATCAAAGGCGTGCATTCAACTCAGCACCCAGCTCTTCAAAGCCTGGTTTTCCAAGAAGGGCAAACATGTTTTTCTTATAAGCCTCAACTCCAGGCTGGTCAAATGGATTGATACCATTCAGGTAGCCAGAAAGAGCAATAGCCAACTCAAAGAAGTAAATAGTGTAGCCCAAAGTGAACTCATCTTGCTCAGGCAGTGTCACAAACATATTTGGAACTCCACCATCAGTGTGTGCTAACAGCACTCCATCTGTAGCTTTTTTATTGACAAAGTCAACATCTTTTCCTTGCAAGTAGCCAAGACCGTCCAAGTCTTCTGCCAATTCAGGAATCAGCACATTTTTGCGAGGTTTATCTACACGTACAACTGTTTCAAAGAGGATACGGGTACCTTCCTGGATAAATTGTCCCAGAGAGTGCAAGTCTGTTGAGAAGTTGGCTGAAGTTGGGTAAATCCCTTTTTGGTCTTTCCCTTCTGACTCACCAGCCAGTTGCTTCCACCACTCAGAGAAGTATTGTAGAGATGGTTCATAGTTAGCTAAAACTTCTGTCAGATAACCTTTACGGTACAAGATATTGCGTACAACTGCATATTGATATGCTTCATTTTCAGCCAACTTATCAGAAGCATAAGCCTTGCGAGCAGCATTTGCTCCTTCCATTAACTTGCTGATATCAGTCCCTGCAGCTGCGATTGGCAAGAGTCCCACTGCTGTCAATACTGTAAAACGACCACCTACACTATCAGGCACTACAAAAGTATCCCAGCCATTAGCATCTGCTTCAACCTTAACTGCACCTTTAGCGCGGTCTGTAGTTGCATAAATCCGTTTATTTGCTTCTTCCTGACCATACTTCTTAACCAAGAGTTCTTTGAAGACACGGAAAGCAATAGCAGGCTCTGTAGTCGTTCCTGACTTAGAAATAACGTTGACAGAGAAATCTTTGTCTGATACATAGTCTACCAAATCAGCCAAATAGCTTGAAGAAATAGAATTTCCAGCATAGAGGATTTGAGGTGCCTTGCGTTCTTCCTTGCTTTGTAGATTTACAAAAGAATTATTCAAGAAATCAATAGCTGCACGAGCTCCTAAATAGGAACCACCAATACCGATTACGATCAATACCTCACTATCAGATTGGATTTTAGCAGCAGCCTTTTGAATACGAGCAAATTCATCTTTGTCATATTCTTCAGGCAAGTTCAACCAGCCAGTCATTTCTGCCCCAGGACCTGTACCATTTCGCAGAGCAGAATCTGCAGCAGTCACTTGAGGCTGCATATAATCTAGTTCATGTGGTGCTACAAATTTATCTAACACCTTTGAGTAGTCAAATTTAATATGTGACATGTTTATCCTCCAATTGTTCTTTTCTTTTATGATAACGCTTTAAGAAAAAATAAGCAAGTGCTTTCGCTATTTTAAAACGTTTACATTTGTATTCTATACTATTTTTCTAAATAAGCTAACCTTAGGACATAACCGAGAGCAATCGTTTGCGTAAGTCAACAAATTTTAGGCCTATTTAGGCCTATTGAGAAGAACAATTTTGATTGACAAGAAAACAAATATGCTTCTTAAGATTGGATGTCAGCTGAATTCATTTCAGGTCCGTTCAAACTAGATTCGCTGCTCCAATATTCATCTGCACCTTTTAGGCTTGACTCATCAAGAGCAATAGAAAAAGAGCACACAGCTCACTTCGCTTAGGGCTGCTGGATTCCTCCCCTGACCCGCTTCACGCAGAACTGTTGCTCCGATAGGTATTATATCATAAATTGTGGATTTTGCAAAGGTCTGGTTTTTATTCTTGTGTTTCGGCCTTAGCTGCGAGCTTGGCTTGTTTTTTTCGTTCTCGACCTTGGCGGAAGAAGGTCTGCATGATGGCTGCACATTCTGCTTCCAAGATTCCTGTTTCCACTTCCACCCGGTGATTGAGGCGCTCATCTGTCAAAATGTCGTAGAGACTTCCTGCTCCGCCAAACTTCTGATTGGTCGCCCCGTAAATCACCTGGGGAATCCGAGCTAGACCAATGGCACCACTACACATGACACAGGGTTCAATGGTCACAAACAGAGTCGTATCCAGCAAACGCCAGCTCTCTTCATGCTGATTGGCTTCCTCGATCGCCATGATTTCCGCATGCATGACCGCCCGCTGCAGCTCCTCACGCGCATTATGTCCACGCCCGATAATCTGACCATCCTTGACCAAGACACAGCCAATCGGTATTTCATCATGGGCCAAGGCAATCTCCGCCTCTTTTAAAGCCTCTCGCATAAAAGCTTCTTTCTCTTCTAGGGTATAGTCTCTCACTTGTACACTCTCTTACTTTTTATGTTCTTGTTCTATTATATGATGAAGCTACAAAAAAAGCCACCAATGGGTGACTTCTTATAGGGAGATATTATGAAAAAAAGTTTGGATTCTAAACAAAGTTGGGAGGTCTTTGTTTATGGTCTTAGTATAAACCACGTGTCTTAAAGTAAGCTTAAGACTCAAAAAAGTTGAGAGAGTCTCCCAACTTTTATTGAATTATTTACTTGACCAGACACTTTCAAGGATATTGGTTTGGTCACGATCTGGTCCGACTGAGAAGGTTGAAATGCGCACACCAACCAACTCACCGATCCGGCGGACATAGTTGCGGGCATTTTCTGGAAGCTCATCCAAGTGACGCACACCGGTGATGTCTTCTGACCAACCTGGTAATTCTTCATAGATTGGTTTGCAACGTTTGAGTTGCTCCAAGCTTGCTGGATAGTGATCAATGCGTTCTCCATCCAAGTCGTAAGCCACACAGATTTTCACTATATCCAAGCCTGACAGAACGTCGATCGAGTTCAAGCTAAGGTTGGTGATCCCTGAAACGCGACGGCTATGGCGCATAACAACTGAGTCAAACCAACCGACACGACGAGGACGACCGGTTGTTGTCCCATACTCATGGCCAACTTCACGGATCCGGTCACCCACTTCATCAAAGAGTTCTGTAGGGAATGGGCCATCTCCAACACGGCTGGTATAGGCTTTACATACACCGACAACCTTATCAATCTTGCTTGGGCCAACACCTGATCCGATGGTCACCCCACCTGCGACTGGGTTTGAAGAGGTTACAAATGGATAGGTTCCTTGGTCGATATCCAACATAACCCCTTGGGCTCCTTCAAAGAGCACGCGCTTGCCATTGTCCAAAGCATCGTTCAAGATGACAGAAGTATCGGTTACATATTGCTTGATTTGTTGACCATATTCATAGTATTCTTCGAAGATATCGTCAAATGAAAGAGCCTCTGCATCATAGAGTTTGGTAAATTGACGGTTCTTTTCTTCCAAATTGATGCGAAGGCGTTCCGCAAAGACGTCACGGTCCAAAAGATCCGCGATCCGGATTCCCACACGCGCAGCCTTGTCCATGTAGGCTGGTCCAATCCCTTTGATGGTCGTTCCGATTTTGTTTTCGCCTTTAGACTCTTCTTGGAGACGGTCCAATTCGATGTGGTAAGGAAGGATGACATGGGCACGGTCAGAGATGCGAAGGCTGTCCGTTGATACCCCTTCTTCATGGAGATAAGCCAACTCCTTGACTAATGACTTAGGATTGACTACCACGCCGTTTCCGATGACAGAGATCTTTTCAGGGAAGAAGATACCAGAAGGAATCAAGTGCAACTTGAACTTTTTGCCGTCGATCACGATGGTGTGACCAGCATTGTCCCCACCTTGGTAGCGAGCAATGACTTCTGCATTGGCTGATAGGAAGTCTGTAATCTTTCCTTTTCCTTCATCACCCCATTGGGTTCCTACTACAACAACTGATGTCATAATTCTTTTTCATATACCATAGATAGTTCCCTATCTATGCCTTTCTTCAAACTAGGGGCAGGAGTCTCACCTGCAAGTTTGTCTTACACCTTATTATAAGAAATTTCCTTATTTTTTTCAAGGTCAGCTATTTCTTTACATGGTTTTTTGCCCTTAAAATCTGCTTCTCATTTTCCGAACATCCATCTTTTGACCTGCATTTCCAACGTTAAAAAATGATCGTTCGGCTTTTACCCTCTTTTCTCCCTGAAACAGATCCCATTCTATTCAATTTCTAAGCGAAGCTCTCCTCAGAAAGATTTTCTTCCTTCACCGTCTAAATAAATCAAGTTACTCCCTTCACCTCTTTTCTTTTTTTATGCTAAAATAGAAGCTATGGACAAAATTATCAAAACTATCTCAGAAAGTGGCTCTTTCCGTGCCTTTGTACTAGACAGTACAGAGACCGTGCGAGCAGCCCAAGAATACCATCAGACACAAGCAAGCTCAACTGTGGCCCTCGGTCGGACCCTGATCGCAAGTCAAATTCTCGCAGCCAATGAAAAGGGAAACACCAAGATAACAGTGAAAATCCTGGGCACTAGCTCACTTGGTGCTATCATCACTGTGGCAGATACTCAAGGAAACGTCAAAGGCTACGTGCAAAATCCTGGTGTGGATATCAAGAAAACAGCGACCGGTGAAGTCGTGGTCGGACCATTTGTCGGAAACGGGGAATTCCTAGTGATTACCGACTACGGCACAGGCAATCCTTATCATTCCATGACACCTCTCGTCACTGGAGAAATCGGTGAAGACCTAGCTTATTACTTGACTGAAAGCCAACAAACGCCATCTGCGGTTGGGCTCAATGTCCTCCTTGATGAAGAAGACAAGGTCAAGATTGCCGGTGGTTTCTTGGTGCAGGTCTTGCCAAATGCCAAGGAAGAAGAAATTGCCAGCTTTGAAAAACGGATCCAAGAAATGCCGGCCATTTCTACCCTTTTAGCCTCTGACGACCATATTGAAGCCCTTCTTACTGCCATCTATGGTGACGAACCATACAAGCGTCTCTCAGAAGAAGAGATCCGCTTCCAGTGTGACTGTAGCAAGGAACGCTTCATGAATGCCTTGGCAAGCTTACCAGCCAAAGACCTTCAAGAAATGAAGGACGAAGACCATGGCGCGGAAATCGCTTGCCAATTCTGTCAGACAACTTACCACTTTGATGAAAACGACTTGGAGGAACTCATTCGTGACAAATCTTAATACACCTTTTATGATTGGGAACGTCGAGATCCCAAACCGGACGGTCCTAGCCCCCATGGCCGGTGTGACCAACTCAGCTTTCCGGACCATTGCGAAAGAACTCGGAGCTGGCCTTGTGGTCATGGAAATGGTCTCTGATAAAGGGATCCAATACAACAACGAAAAGACCCTGCATATGCTCCATATCGATGAGGGAGAAAATCCAGTATCAATCCAGCTCTTTGGGAGCGACGAAGATAGCCTCGCACGCGCGGCAGAATTCATCCAAGAAAACACCAAGACTGATATCGTGGATATCAACATGGGCTGCCCCGTCAATAAAATCGTGAAAAACGAAGCGGGTGCGATGTGGCTCAAGGACCCAGACAAGATCTACTCTATTATCAACAAGGTCCAATCTGTCCTTGATATCCCCCTCACTGTCAAAATGCGGACAGGTTGGTCGGACCCTTCTCTAGCAGTTGAGAATGCCCTTGCTGCAGAAGCTGCAGGTGTTTCTGCCCTTGCTATGCACGGACGGACCCGGGAGCAAATGTACACTGGTCATGCAGACCTTGAGACCCTTCATAAGGTTGCACAAGCTCTGACCAAGATCCCATTCATCGCCAACGGAGATATCCGGACGGTGCAAGACGCCAAACAACGGATCGAAGAAGTTGGTGCAGATGCAGTCATGATCGGCCGTGCTGCTATGGGGAATCCTTACCTCTTCAATCAAATCAATCACTACTTTGAAACAGGAGAAATTCTGCCTGATTTGACCTTCGAAGACAAGATGAAGATTGCTTATGAGCACTTGAAGCGCTTGATCAATCTCAAGGGTGAGCACATTGCCGTTCGCGAATTCCGCGGCTTAGCCCCTCACTACCTTCGTGGAACATCTGGCGCAGCCAAACTCCGCGGAGCCATCTCGCAAGCTAGCACTCTAGCTGAGATTGAAGAACTTTTACAATTAGAAAAAGCTTAATGACAAAAAGAGAGTGGGACAGAAATCGGTCATTCGTTAGAATTCGATTTCGTCGTCCCACCTCCGCACAGTTGAGTAGGGCTGTAAAAGCTGATGAAATCAGCGTAGTAGAGCCCACTCAACCACTGCGTCTTGCTCGACAATCCAAAAACAATTGAGAGGCTAGGACTTTTGTCCCAGCCTCTTTTGTATCTTATTGATCCGCTTGAGATTCACTTTCTTTCCAGCGATAGGTCTTGCGCGGTTTTTTCTTAGGCACCCGCTTAACCCCTACTTCTTCAACGTAAGAGCCATAGGTCACGAGGAAGTTGTTGGTCAAAATTTCCTTATCTGGATGGATTAGGTTCACCAATTCGGTTGCTTCGTATACAGTAAAAGGCTCTTCTAAGAGATGGAGGAAAGTCGGATTCCAAGTTAAGCGCCCTTGGATCCGCTTGATGGATTCTTGCACAATCTCATAGTGGTCAAAGGCAAAATCTTCAGCTGCCAAGACACGACCATCTAGGGAACATTCCCCTTGTTTGAAGTCCACATCGAGGAAGAGAACTTCTTTGGCATCATCTCCAGCTCGGACCAGATTGACGGCCTCCGCAGGCAAATAGACCAGGTGGGCGATGGTGATGACCCAGCCCCGTGGGTCCCGACCAGGAGTCGAAACTGTCATTAACTGCTCGACCTTTTGATGGGTCAACTCTAGTCCAACTTCTTCTTGAACTTCGCGGATACAAGCCTGGATAGCATCCTCGTGCTTTTGCAAGAATCCTCCAACCAAGGCAACCCGATGCTGACAAGGGTGGGTTTTTCGGCGAATCACCAAGAGCTTCAAACGCCCCTCCACAAAGCAGTAGGCCACCATATCGGTAGTTACACTTGGATTTTCATAGGTGGGATGATCTTGCTCCTTATACCAACGGAGGAATTCTTCCTCGCTGACGACCGTCTCGTAGTATTCCTTTTCGTTCATCCCTTCCGGAATGCTGCTTGTTGCCATCTAAATAGCCTCCTTTTTCACAGCTTTGCTCCATTGGTACCAACCAACCAAGCTATTGAGGGTGTAGACCCAATACATTCCCTGAATATGGATGCTTTCTCCCCACCAGAGGTAGATACTGAAGAGGTTGGTCGCAATCCAGAAAATCCACTGTTCGCGATAAAGACCAGTCATGAGAAGTTGACCGACTCCATTGGTCGCATCTGTCACACTATCACGGAAAGGCCGAGCACTGTGGATGCTTTTATAGGCGTAGCCCATCCCGATCCAAATCAGAGCTGTTAGGACCAAATACTTGATCCATTCCATTAGCGTTAATTTCTTGGCCTCAAAGTGAGATTCTTCTGCATCCCCCTGATCATTGATCCGATTCGACAACCAGACATAGAGACCAATTGGTTGCATCACGAAGAAGTACAGGGTCGTCAAAACTTCTCCATAAAAGTTTTTGTTCAAGGCTAGGATGAGGTAAATTGCTGAGTTTACTGCTCCAAAGAGATAGTTACTAGCCCGACCTTCTGCTACTAGTATCACACAAACGATTCCTGTCCAGGAGGCAAAGAGCCCTAACCAATCGTGACTTGCTTCCTGATTGGTAAACTCTAGGACAAAGGGCACGCTAGATAAAGCAAGCAAATAGAGCCATTGTGTCAAAGTGCGACCAGCGAATAGGTCTTTCCAAAGGAGTTTCATAATCCCTACGAAGCCAAGTTTGCCAGCTTCTCGATGGACATTTTTTAAATGCTCCCCAAATGTTTGAATTTTTTCTTGTAGTCGTTTCATGCTGCTTCTCCTTTAATCAGCTTGATAAATCGTATCGATGACACGCTTCGCTTCTTCGTAATTCCCCAAGTAGTCTTGCCCGAGATAAGCTGTAGGGATATCCGAGAGGTATTGGTGGCGGAGGTGATCCAGGTGATTTGAAAAACTGTTGCGAATTTCATCATCTGCCATGGTCATATCACGGAAGCCATCATTGACATAGGATCCAATGGGTTGAACAAATAAAATCAGATCCCATTTTTCCTTAGCTAGGATACTGACGAAGAGGTTGTCAAAAGTATCCGTCATACTGGTCTCTGGGCCTTCTACTTCCATATAGTAGTCGTAATAGCCCTTCGTCACCAGAGAATTCGTATCCGCAATCACTAGCCCTCGATTGGCACTACTATCGATTAATTTTGAGGTTTGATCGTATTGTCCGAGTAGGAGATAATAATAGTCCTTGGGGGTCAACTCATCATCCCGTACATTGTTTCTAATCTGGTACTCGCGAGCATATTCTAAGCTCACTGGTGCATCATAGAAGCGGGCCAAATCTTTTGCCAAGGTCGTCTTCCCGTTGCTAGCACTCCCCATAATGAGGACTTTCTTGGTGAACTGACGGCGGAAGGGTTGGGCAATGTATTTCCAATACTTGCTCGGGTTCTCTCTGATGAGGGTCCCTGAAATGCCAAATTGACGTTCCTGCAGGCGAGCTTCAAAACCTCGCGCTTCAAGTTCTTCTTGGTAAGTCTTCTCTCCAACAAAGAAGACTAAATCTTCTCTCTTAGAATCATATTGAATCGTTTCTAAGGCGGTTTTCAACCAAGGTTCCCATCCCAAGGGATAGCGAGGAAGTTCTGTCTCATCGAGTTTATAAATCTGAGTGAGTTCATCATTTGAAAAACCTTCTCGAATATAGCGAAAACGTTTTTGCAAAGGAAGGCCAACTTCTTCTCCTCGGTCACCTTTGTAACCAGAGACAATCACACAAACGCGGTCGCATTGGCGTTTTGCCCGTTGAATTAAATCAATATGACCTTGATGAAGGGGGGCAAACGTTCCAAATACTACTGCCACTTTTTCTTTCATCTAACTGGCTCCTTTATCATAATGTCAAAACATGTTTTGCTTATGATTTTATTATAAACTATAATTTCAATCTGTCAATACTTTTTTATAAAAAAATATATTTTTATAAAACAAAAATTAAAAAAGATTCAACTCTGTATGTTATTATACAGAATTGAATCTCTGATTTCAATCATTTTTTTAATTTTCTCAGTGGCGAGCCATTATTCCCTAACCAAGGCATGCGCATGGCCATTTTCTGTCACTTGAACACTTGCCACTTGACCATCTTGACCGACAACTATATCCAGGCTAGCTGCAGATCCATCTTGGGTGGAAATCAAGCCAGCATGGTAATGGCCTTGATCCAAGTTGTATTCATAGCTTCCAATTGTATAGCCCACTGCATCGCCACCAGGAGTTTGAATGGTTACTTGTCCACCTTGTCCGATGCTTACGCCTGTATCGCGACCGTCGGTCCAACTACCTGCTACTCCTGAATAATCCCCTGAGGCATAGCTCAAGACACCTTTATAGCGTGGGTTCTCTGTCTTAGAGGCTTGTTCTTTGGCAGTCGTGCGACCTTCTTCCAAGCTAGGACGTTTTTGTTTTTCTGGTGCTGAGTTCACTGCTGGTTTTGTTTCTTTGGAAGGAGTTGGAACCAGGCCTTGACTGGCTTCTGGAACTCTTGGTGTCACTGGAGTTGATGGATTTTCTTGGCTCGCTTGTGTTTCGCTCGAAGCGATGGCAGGTGATTGTGCAACTTCTGTGCTTTGTGTGGTTTTGCTTGCGGTCTTTTTCTCTTCTTTTTTACTAGTAGAGCTTTGTTTCACTTGCGCAATTTTACTAGTTGAAGATGGACTGGTTTCCTTTTTCTTTTCTGATCCACATCCGCTTAAGAGAAGAGCAGCTGTTAGAGCAAGGGTAGATAGACTAAAGAAGGTTCCTTTCATTTTCATGGCAATACCTCTCTTTTGTAACATTTGTTACATTTTGTAATATAATTGTAACATTCATCTATAGGGAAGTCAAGAGGATTTGCAAGTCTTATAAAAAATAGAAACTAGTTTCAAAAAAGAGTGAACAAATGGAGCCCTACTCCAAGCATTCACTCTTTTTCTTATTGATAAACTTCTTGATAAAATTCGATGGTATCTCCATCTTGGACAGTCGTTTCTGCTGCCCCTTTTGGTGCCATCTCTCCATTGATCTTGTACATCCAATAAAGTCCCTTACTTTCGTCCTGGGCTACGCCATCGATCGAGGTTATGAGGCCACTCTTTTCCTCAATCTTGTAGTTAGCTTTCAGGACTTCCATCAGGTTGGCTTTTTCAGCAACCTTCAAGGTCTTGCTATGAGCTTCTTTCCCTTCAGGGGCGATACTGACCGTAATGGTAATTTGTTTTTCTTTCGCTACTTGTGAGCTAGAAGCTGAGCTTTCCGTAGTCGATGGTGTGCTTTGTCCGCAACTGACCAATACAAGAGCTGCTAGGACAGCAAAGAAACTATAAAGTGTTTTTTTCATGATACAATCTCCTAAATACTACATAAAGTAGAGGGTAAAAACAGGCGGTGGAAAGGGCGTGGGCCAGGTTAAAGCTAAAGCCATTCACCAGAGCATAGGTCCACCAGGGCATGTGGTAGAGGACCGCATAAAGACTGTCAATCACTATCCCGTAGAGAAAGGAAAAGATGCCGGCCACCAGGGTTTGAACTTGCAAAGACAAGTGGCGGTAAAGCCCCCGCCAAAGAGTCAAGAGGAGGCCAAAGGCCAGTATCTGAGCGAGCACCACTGGGCTCATCCCCAAGAGAAAAGCCGAGGTAAACATGGTGACCGCCATCACCAAACAGGCAAATTGCCAGTCTTCAAATAGCACCAGTAAAAAGAAAATGGCACTAATGGGTTGGACATTGGGCAAGAAGGCAAAGGCTTGTCTCAGTACCACACAGAGGGCTGCTAAGAGGGTGATTCGGGTCAAGCGTTTGAGAGGCACTGCATATCCTCCTAGTCAATCGTGAAGTTAAGCTGACCAGACTTAACACCTACCTTGAGGGTTTGCCCTTCAGCCACTTCTCCTCTCAAGAGGATCTCTGCCAAGTAGTCTTCCACCTGGGTCTGGATGGTCCGGCGCAAAGGACGTGCTCCCATCTCTGGATCATATCCGTGAGTCGCCAGCCATTTAAGAGCAGACGCTTGGAATTTCAGAGTAATGCCCTTCTCTGCTAGAGATTGAACCAGCGGTTTCACCATAATCTTGACAATCTCATGCATTTGGTCACTGGTCAAGCTATGGAAGACAACCTTCTCATCGATCCGATTGATAAACTCTGGTCGATAAGTCTTCTTCAACTCTTCAAAGATACGTTTCTCCATATTGGCTTGGTCAAAGCGAATATCCTTAGCTCCAAAGCCAACCGTCTTATCATCTCGTAAAGCGGTAGCTCCCAAGTTTGAGGTCATGATAATAATGGTATTGGAGAAATCTACCTTGCGTCCCTTGCTGTCGGTCAAGACACCGTCATCCAAGACTTGCAAGAGAACGTTAAAGATATCTGGATGGGCTTTTTCCACCTCATCAAACAAGAGGACTGAATAAGGTTTGTTGCGGACTTTTTCCGTCAACTCGCCCCCTTCTTCATAACCGACATAGCCTGGAGGGGCACCGTTGAGACGACTGGCCGCAAATTTCTCCATATATTCACTCATGTCAAAGCGGATCAAAGCAGACTCATCATCAAAGAGGACTTCAGCCAGCGCCTTCGCGAGCTCGGTTTTTCCGACCCCAGTCGGACCGAGGAAGAGGAAGGAGCCAATTGGCCGTTTGTGAGACCGAATTCCCGACTGATTGCGACGAATCGCTCGGCTGATACTTGAGACAGCCTGATCCTGACCGATCACGCGCTTATGAAGTTCTGCTTCTAATTCAAGGTATTTCTTAGCTGCTGTTTGGGTTAGTTTCTCCACAGGAATGCCTGACAATTGACTGAGCGTCTTCAGGATATCCTCTTCCTTAACTTCTAGCTGGTAGCCTTTTGGACTGGCATCTTCTTTTAGCAACTGAGCAACTTTTTTCCACTGCCCCTTGAGTAAGGCTTGATCAGCAGCTGTCAAGTCGGACTGAAGACCGGCTTGAGGCCCCTTGTTTTGCACGGTCGCTGCCGCCTCATCTAAGAGGTCAATGGCGGAGTCAGGCAAGAGGCGACTGGTCAAATAACGATTGGCATAGACAACAGCTGTCTCGATGGCCTCATCCGTAATATGGACACGGTGGTGACGTTCATAGGTCTTCTTGAGCCCTTGCAAAATCGCGATGCTATCTGCAACAGAGGGTTGCTCAATCAAGACCTTAGCAAAGCGGCGTGAAAGAGCGGCATCTTTTTCAATGTGTTTTTGGTATTCTTCTTGCGTAGTGGCTCCTACGGTCCGTAGGGTCCCGCGAGCCAAGGCTGGCTTCAAGATATTGGCCGCATCCAAGGTGGAGTCAATCCCAGAGCCAGAGCCCATAATGGTATGGAGCTCATCAATGAAGAGGATGACATGGCCGTCTTCTTCGATATCATTGATGATGTTGTTCATCCGCTCTTCAAAATCTCCACGGAACCGCGTCCCTGCGACAACATTCATCAAGTCCAATTCTAGGACCCGCATTTTAGCCAGTTCCGTCGGGACATCTCCGCTGGCAATCCGTTGAGCCAAGCCCAAGGCTAGAGCGGTCTTTCCGACACCGGCATCCCCGACCAGAACTGGGTTATTTTTTGTTTTACGGCTTAAAATCTGAATCATCCGCGAGATTTCTTGACCCCGACCAATCACCGGTTCCAAACTGCCATTGCGAGCCATTTCTGTCAAATCTCGGGTGTAGTCTTCCAAACCACCGCTGGTAGAGGCTGGCATGCCCATCATATTTCCCATGGTTTGACGATTGGGTTGCTGGGCTCGATAGAGCGAACGAATGGCCTTGACAGCTTCCTTGTCCCAACCTGCTCGTTGCTCCAAGCTCTTCCGAAGCTCGACGATTTTAATGCCCTCTTCCTGATCATCATAGCGGAAGCCGACATACTCCAATACTTGAGAAGCCAAGGTCCCCCTCTCTAATAGAAGCGCCAAGAGGACATGCTCTGTTCCAAGACTTTTGGCATGGACTGCCTGGGCAATCTCTTGGGAACGTTTCATGATTTCTTCGACACGGAAAGAAAAAGGAAACACCTCATAGCGGCCATCCCTCTGGTAGACTTGACCCGTAATGTGCTCCGCCGCATCTTGAAAATCATCAATCTGCATAGGATAGTCACTTAAGACAGAACCAGCTACACTATAAGGATTATTGGCTAAGGCTACTAGGATATGCCAGGTATCTAGCGTTTGGGACTCAAAATGACCCGCCAAGATTTGAGCGGCTTCAATCGTTTCTAATAGGGCTTTTGAATAGTTCATAAGGAGATTACATTCCCTTTCTATCGACTTGTTGGATAATTTTTCGTAGGATATTGGCTCGTAAGCGATGGGCTTCACTTCCCAGAACCTCGTCTGTCGTCGTCACTGACAAGAGCTCTGCCTCTCTCTTTGTAAGGAGTTTTTCTTCAAATAGCATTTGAAGGATATCGCCAAAAACAGTCTGACTGATTTGTTCCCCGATGCTTGCGCCAAGCTCTTCTAGCATCTGGTGTTGATCTGAAAATTGGACCTTGCCAATCCGGATGTAACCACCACCTCCACGCTTGCTCTCTACGATATAGCCTCGACTTTCGGTAAAGCGGGTCTTGATCACATAATTGATTTGACTAGGAACAACTTGGAAGACATCCGCTAATTCGCTTCTCTTGAGCTCTGCGATGCCTGCTTGGGCCAGTAGCGACTTGATATAGGCCTCAATGCTATCTGATGTATTTTTACTTGCCATGATGCTCCTTTCTGACGTTTTCATTCTAGATAAGCTCTCTGCTTTTCAGAGAATCAAAAATGGTCTCACCATCCATGATGTTATTCTTGACCTTATCTGACTATTATACAATTTTTACGCCTGTAAATAAAGCAAAGACTACGTCGAGATGGAATCGGAGGGCCCTTGTTGGTAGCCAGAAGGAGGCCAAAAAAGAGGCTAGCTATTGCTAACCTCTTGTAGAAGGGACTTTAGGATTTCCGACGAGCGTATTTCACTCTTCCGCCTAGGAAGCCTAAGCCGAGTAGTCCGATCCAAGCTAAGAAACTTGCCTTCTCTGATCCTGTCTGCGGCAGTTTTTCTTGGGACTGCACAGGGTCCGGAGTTACGGCTTCTACCACAGGAGAAAGAGGAGTCTCTTTCGAAGCCGTTGGTTTCAAAATTGGAGCAATTCCACTTTCTTTTTTGTCTTCTGGAGGAAGGAGCGGTTTCGTTTCTTGTGAGTCTTCACTTTGTTTTGTTGGTAGCGCCACATCCGGAATCATAGGAGCTTCTTCTACTTCCTTCGTCCCGACTTCCGTAATCTGGTCCTGGGCATCCACTTCGACAAAGGCATCGACTTCTGTCCGAGTTTCTTTGCCTTCTTCTTGTCGAACCTCGATCAATTTCAATCGGCGTCCGACCTTCCCAGATTGAAGGATCCGGCTTTCGCCCTTGGCCAAGTCCTTGTTCTCACGCGTTTGACTCTCAAATGGAATCTCCTCCGCTTCGATGAGTAGTTCTGGTTTTTCAAGAATCAAATCCCGAACACCTTCTTCTGGTCGTGTCTGCGTCAGCGGTTCATAATTGTGAACATCTCCTAAGATGGTTTCAAGGGCTTCGACTTGATTGGCTGCAGCAACCAAATCTGGTTGCTCTTGATCCAACAACTGAGTCAAGTCCGTCAATTGTCCTTGAACCGTCGGTTTGAGGTCTGCTTTCAAACGATCGAGAGAAGTAGCCTTGATCTTTTCTACTCCTTCTCTGATGATCTGTTGCAGCTCTTCTTGACTGAGCAACTGGCTATCTTTCCCTGATAGGATAAATCGGTCTACCTGGATGGCTCTGGATGATTGAGGGTCATTGAGAGACGGATCCAGATGCAGACGTAGCTGGTGATAACCTTTGGCTAGGCCTTGCAGATTGACCAAACTCTGGTCGAGCTTGCGTTGATCTCCGTAGCCACTGAAATAATGATCGCCTTCGATCTCATAATCATGGCCACGACCTTCTTCGAAGGCTATTTCTTTTCCGTCTAGAGTGACGCTGTAGAGACCATGGCTTGGATCGACCACTCCTCGGACCTCCACGCCGGTGCCCTTAAAGGTAATGGTCACTTCAATGTGTTTCTTGCCTTCCTCATCGGTCACTTGGTTAAAGCTCGACCAAGATTCTGTGCCATTTGAAAAGTCTTTGTTGTCCGTCTCATGGTGCCAACTCTCACTGTAATGCAGTTTTGGATCTTGGTCATCCACTTCTTTGCGATTTTCTGGAAGCAGATCCTCGTTCATCACTTGGACTGTCAGTTCCGGAATAAAGCCGACCAAGCTTCCTTGATCCGGATGGAGCAATTTGACCTTAAAGTCATAGACGTCGGTCGCTTTCCCTGCAAAATCAAGGGTTGGAACTTGGACTGTTTTTTCTGTCTCGCCATCTGCGAACTCAAGGGTGACGTTGGTATCTTTGTAGACCTTGCCATGAACCCCTGTTCCTGGTTCTGTGATTAATTTAAGACTGGCACTTCCTTTAGAGCCACCTTTTCTCTTGACGACGACTTGCGCTGGGTCGCCTTTCTTAACAGCTAGGGTTGGCTGAGCAAACTCAAAGAGCCCCTTTTCTTGGTTATTGAGGGCATAAATCCCTTCCGTTGCGATCGCATCTCCCTTGCTATTGACCAAGGTCAAGGTATGAGATCCTGCTGCCAAGTCCGGTGTTTCATAGACCTTTTGGCTCCGTTTGCGGCTTGGACTTTGGGTATTGACGGTCGCTAGCTTTTGGCCATCGACATAGACATCCATTTCCCCATGACCAGGGTCGACAGTTGCGACCACATAGGCCTTGGTGCCTTCAAATTGATAGGTCACCGAAGCTCCCTTTTCTTTGGTCCACATAGAGGTGCCTCGAACGCCTTCTCCCTCTTCATTCCACTGGCCATTGGCCCGCTCTGCTGTCCGGTCGGAATGATAAGTCAAACCAAGCGGATAGCCATCGGTTTCTTCAATGCTGGCTGGTGTCTTATAGACAGAGACACCGTTCAAGATTGGAGTGGCTTGGGCATCAGTGATGGACACCCGGATATAGCGACTATCAACTGGTTGCCCTTTGATTAATCGGCGGTATCCCACAGTTGAGCCAGCTCCATAAGGAACCCATTGCCCATTCACTGCCACATCAATGGTGAAGCCAGAAATCCGTTGGCCTTTCTCGATGGTTTCTTTGAGCTCGACTACATCAAAGTGTTGCTCTTTTCCAAGATCGAGAACAAAAGAGCCGGTTTTGGCATCATCTGCAGGAGCCCAACTGGTCTTTTCATCCCCATCTGTCAAATGGTTGGCTGAATAATGAGCATTGCGCCGTGTCGAGTCAGCTTCGACCAAAGCTCCTGCTGCATAGTCCACACTGTAGAGTTGGTCCAAAGTCTGGCGGAATTCTTTCAAGCGGGCTACATCGGCATCCGCAAATTTTCCATCTTGATTGGGTGGAATATTGAGCAAAAGCGGGGTTCCACGGCCGACCGATTTGAAGTAAATGTCCATCAATTCACGCAAGGACTTAGGCTCTTGGTTGTCATGGTAGAACCAGCCGGAGCGAATGGAAACATCCGCCTCTCCCACTGAGTATTGCTTCCCTTCTGGATCCCCGTGATTGAGGTAACTATTGGATGGATTGTTGCGGATCTTATCTGGATTGACCTTATGCCAAACTGGATCTCCAGCAATTCCCTTTTCATTTCCGATCCAACGAACATTGGTGGGCTCAGCTGAGAAGATGGCAATATCCCCTTGGGCCTTACGAATGGCATCAAACCACTTGTCGAAGGTATAGGTGACTTTTTGAGCCCCATCGCCACGCGCTCCATCCATCCAGACTTCTACGAACTTGCCCTTGTTTCCATATTTTGGATCTTCAAGGATTTCTTTGAGCTGGTTGAGATAGTATTCGTTGTATTGGTCCTCTGTATCCACATGGTAGAGCGGGCTGTGAGCATCCCAAGGCGAGAGGTAGACCCCCATATCCATGTCATACTTGCTAGCAGAAGCAGAAACCTCGGCTAGGATATCGCCTTTCCCTTCCTTCCAACCGCTTTTAGCAATGGTATGGTCCGTGTATTTGGATGGGTACAAGAGGAAGCCATCGTGGTGCTTGACGACCATGATGGTTCGTTTGAAGCCCGCGTCTTTCAGGGTTTTGATCCACTGATCGGTATCCAGATGCTCTGGATAGAAATAATAAGGGTCTTCTTGCCCATCTCCCCACTCACGATCGTAGTAAGTATTCATCCCAAAGTGGATGAAAGCTGCTAGTTCTTCGCGGTGGTATTGCATCTGAGCCTTGCTTGGAAGTGGTCCATAATCCGCAATCTCAGGCTCCTCATCTAGAGAAGGGGCTGGTTGGCTTGCTTCTGTCCCTTGGCTAACTGCATGATTTTCTTTCTCACTCGTTACGGGCGAGGAATGTTCTGATTCTTCTTGGTGCTCGTTCACAGTTTTCTCCTCCTTTCCTTGATCCCCTGCATTGCTCGTTTCAACCCGTTCTTCACGTGGTCCACTATTCTCAGCTTGTTCCTCTGCGTAACTGGTAGTCACTCCTAAAAAACAAGTCGCTACGACTACAGAGCAGACGCCTACTGAGAGCTTGCGAATGCCAAATCGATTTCTCTTATCAACTAATCTTTTTCCCATATTCCATTCCTTTATGTCATCAGGTAAAGAGGGTGGAGACTTTCCCCATCCTCTTCCTGTTACCTGTGAACTTTTCACCGTATAGTTGCTGGCTATCCAGCTATCTTACTTGGCCTTATCAGCTCTTTTTTTCTTATCATCCAGTACAGCACCGGCAAGGCCTGCCGCTAGGATTCCAGCAACGAGGCTTGTGACGCTTTCTTCCGTTCCTGTATTTGGTAATGTACCTTCGGAAACTGGAGCAACTGAAACTGCTGGTGTTTGAGCTGTTTTCTCGACTTCCTTCCCTGCTGCATCTGTCCCTTCCTGACGCACTGCTTTGACCTCAAGAGATGCTTGAGGAGTTGGGGTAGCTACTGGTCCTTCTGAGCCATGAGGACGTTCTGGGTTCGGAAGCGGTTCTGGCTGTGGCTCTGGTTGTGGAGTGTCTGGAAGCACTTCTTTCGTGCCCACCTCTGTGATTTCTGCCACTGGATCTAGCTCTACAAAGGCATCTAGTTGCTTCCGGCTTTCCACACCATTTTCTTGAGAGACTTCCACCAAGCTCAATTTGCGGCCTTTTTGACCTTCTTGAACCACACGTTTCTCACCTTTTGGAAGATCCGCATTTGGACGTTCTAAGCGTTCAAAGTCCATCTCTTCTGGCTCAATCACCAACTCTGGTTTGATATGGACCAAATTCTTCACACCATCTTCAGGAATAGCGGTTCCTGTAGGTGTTTTTGCGGATAGAGAAAGTTGATATACTTTTTCGAGCTTGCCATCTTCTGAGACAACCTTGACAAGAACCGGGGCATTGGCACTTTTAGCATCCACGACCGTAACGGCTGTTCCATTCTTGCCTTGTGCTGAAACGATTGGACGTTCTCCCTCATACTCTAGATGATAATCTGTCACATCTGGTTTAAAACCTTCTAGGTCTTTGCCATTCACTTGGATGGTGACGTCTGTTGTTGCCTGAGCATCTTCTGTTGGAGCATAGGCGCTCAATTCAATGATTCCGATTCCTTTAAGACTTTCATCACGGACCATTCTTAAACGGATGGCTTTGGTTCTGGTTTCGTTGAAGCTGAGGTTAGAGATATAACCAGGCTCAAAGGCATAATCCAAGCTATACGGGATTTCTTCCCAGTTTGAGGCTTGGTTAAATGGATGATCTGGAAGATTCTTCAGATTGCCATAATCATCCGGAACATCAAAGTCTGGACCAATATAGCGTTCAAGAACCGTTTTCGTTGGCAGACCTGTTTCCTGATCTGCAAAGAAGTCGACCGCTACTTTATTGACTAAGCGCTCTGTTACTTGACCATTTTTCTTGAAGATGAGACCAGCAAACACTTCGGTTTGATCCGGCTCTCTCTTCCAGTTGGTCCAACGGTAGTACTCGTTGTAGCCACCATCATTGATGTAATCGATATAGTCGATTTGATTTGGATCGAGATCGTTGGTTTCACTAGCAAATGCTCTGGTATCCTCTGCATTGTAGTCACGGTTCACAGACAGGATTTCTCCTGTCTTTTCGGACACCCGGACGGTCAGCTGAGCTGTCAGATCATAACCGAGGACCTTTCCTTCTAACGTAAAGATGCCTTCATGAGAAAGTGCATCAGCTGGGATAGCCTGCCAGTCCACCGTAAGTTCCTTGCGTTCGTAACCTGTGTCCCCTTTGAAGTAGACACCTACTGTAGATGCTAGAACCAGATCTTGACCGACTTTCACAAAACGTCTGCCTGCTTCTACTGCTACTGGAGCAGCTTGTTTCAGT
Source organism: Streptococcus sp. DFI.7.26 (assembly GCF_022240605.1). NCBI lineage: Bacteria > Bacillati > Bacillota > Bacilli > Lactobacillales > Streptococcaceae > Streptococcus > Streptococcus sp. DFI.7.26. The sequence goes on from NZ_JAKOGN010000011.1 coordinate 27,880, forward strand.
TTTTCTGCATCACTTGTGAGATGGAGGCGGTATTCTTGTAAGATAGTACCATCTTCCGCTTTATGGACGACACGGATTGGCTCACCTTCATGGACGCTTGGCACAACCGTTGCAAGACCGTGATGGCTAGCTGTCGCTTCCACTTGTGGATAAGCCCGATCACGCGCATCGATGTAGTAATCGGTCACACTTGGATTAACTCCTGGTAAAACCTCACCGTTGACACGAATGGTCACCTGGCTCTTTTCTTCTGCCGCAACCTTATTGGCAAATACCTGAATCTCTGAAATAGAGCTTCCACGTTTGCCTTCTGGTGTCTTCATGCGGATACGAACAGCATAGGTGTCGACTTTATCAAAACTGAAATGATTCATCTTGCCAGCTGCTACCGGTTCTTCAACGGTTAGGTTGCTGACTTCTTTCCAGTTGGCTGGATTGTTAAATGGATGGTCTGTTTCGTCTTTGACGCGATTTGGATTGCTTGGAACTGTTGGGATTTGCTCCCCTGTATAGTACTCAATCACGTATTCACTTGGAGCCCCAACGCCGTGGTCTTCATGGAAACCAACATGGAGGTTGTCCACTGCACGCTTGGTCAAGATACCAGAGTCCCCAAACAAGATTCCAACCGAATCTTCCGCATTGTCACGGCCCCAGTTGGTCCAACGGTTAGCTGGAGCATCGGTAAAGGAGATGACCTTGTCATTGACCTTAGCAACTGGATCCGCATCGTTAGAGTCACTTGCAAAAGCGAGTGGCAAGACAGATCCTGTCCATTGCTCTGCTACATTGGCTCCCTTGACTGTGTTTGCGGAAACACGAATATGAAGACGGGTTGGAAGATCTGTTCCTTCTACACGACCGGAGAGGACAACTTCTCCTTCTTGGGCCAAGAGTTGCGGATCGACCGCATCCCAGGCCACTTTCGCAGCATAGGTCTTGCCATTGGAGTGATAGGTCCGTACGCTTTCTGGAAGGGCTGGTTTTTCACCGACTGGCGTTGTCGTGCTGACTTCTTCTACAGCGATAATGCCTTCAACGGTGACTTGAGCTTGGGCTTCTTTTTCCACACCCTCTACATGACCTGTGACTGTAAAGCTATGATAATCCTTGACTTGATCCGCTGTCACGGCATCCCAGGTCACACGTTTTTCTTTCGGGAATCCCTTGTCATACTCGACCAAGACGGTCTCTGGAAGAGCTGGCAAAACGTTTCGATCGGTGCTGATCCGTACAGGACGCACCTTGACAACTGTCTTTTCTTCTGGATTTGGCGTGATGGTAAAGGTTAATTCCCCTGTTTTTCCTTGGAAGCTAGCTTGTAAATGAACCAATCCTGCTTCTCGTAGTTCCAAACCTTTCTTGCTTGCGACCGCTTTTCCTTGACTACCAGCTCTTGTCTTCACATCGATTTGATCTGCTTGGAGACTTGCCTGGCTACCATCTTGGTAATGGGCAATGACTTCAAGTGGTACCGTTTGGTCTTCCTTGAGTTCCTGTCCTTCTGGCAGACGCAATTCTAGGCGCTGGATCTGTGGACTTTCTTCTTGGAATTGGACCACATAGGTCTGTACAGCTCCCGTATCCTTAGCAGTCACATAGATTTGAGCCTTCAAACCATTTTCACGATTAGCTTGTAGGACCGTCACTTGAGCATTTTCTGCACTTGCTGTGACTTGACCTGGCTCTTGCCCATAAGCGAGGGAACGGAAAATAGTATGGTTGCCACTACCAAATTTTGGAAGGGCTACTCCATCTAGTTGCACGGTTGGTTTCTTAGCCTTGCTGACTGTTCCACCTGCAACCACTAGAGTCGCTTGGACGGTTTCCCCATTGCCTAGGTGTCCTGTCGCTTTCAAGCGAGCACCTGGTGTGGACAACTGATCTTCTTGACCAGCTTCCAAGGTCCATTGATCAACTTCATAGCTAACTGTCCGGCCATCTGTGAAGACCAATTGCACAGTCTTATCCACTATCGCTAGGTCTGCTCCCTGTGGGATTTGTTTGATAACTGGAAGGACTTGCTCCACACCGATCACATCGACCAGAGCTTCGACCGTCCGTCCTTGAACATGACCTGTCACACGGACTTGGCCAGCACGACTATAGTCTGCTGCATCCCATTCAACGGCTTCTTCTTGGGCCTTGCCATCACTATAGACTACATTGACCTTACTTGGCAAGGTTGGATTTTCTCCTAGATAAGCACTTTGTCGAACAGGTTCCACACCTAATACAGTGCGTTCTGCTTGGTCCTTCTTACCTGTAAAGAGGCTGACTTGGTCTGACTGCAAGCGGTCTGAGTCTGCGTACAGGGTAAAGGCACCTGCTTGCTCAGTCGATTTGACAATGACAACCCCTTTGCCGTTAAAGGCCCGACGTTGCCATGAGCCATCTTCCTGCGCTTTGTAGCGTTCCCGGCTAGCTTGTTCCCCGTTGTCGACACCGACAATTTGGCCTTGGCCATGCAAATGGAAATGCACCAAGTTATTGGCAGTTGGTACGACACGGCCTGCTTCATCGACAATCTCATAGGTAATATAAGTCAAATCCTTGCCGTCTGCCGCAATGGCGTGTTCTTCTTTCAATAGACGAACACCGACTGGCTTCCCAGCTGTTTCGATCTGATCGCGGGCAATCACTTCTCCTGCTTCGTTGCGGGCAATAGCTTCCACCTTACCTGGCACATAAGGAACCAACCATTCTAGATAGAGTTCATCCGGATTTGCCCCTTCTTGGTAGGTCCGGCCATCTGCTGTGGTCTTCTTGGTAAAGGTCTTGACTCCTTGTGATTCCCCATTGACAATCAATTCCACACTGTGGGCATTGGAGAAGGCACGAACAGGAATCCGACCTTCTTCATCCATGACACGATTGGCTAATTCTGGATTGTCCCAGTTCCAATGTGGTAAGAGATGAACCATTGGATGTTTCTCAGCCGATATCCATTGACTTTGGTAAAGGTAAAAATCATTCTTTGGAAGGCCGGCAGTATCGACAATACCGAAATAAGAACTTTTCACAGGTGTGTCATTTTGGTTGTGCCATGGGGTTGGCTCGCCGATATAGTCCGTACCTGTCCAGATAAATTGTCCTGCATAGCCGGCATGATCGCGGTCAAAGGTCCAAGAGACTGTCGCTGTCCGACCCCAACCAACCCGGTCATTGCCATAGTCTGATTGTTCATAATGGCGGTCTTCTTGGTTGCTTCCGACCCACTCTCTTTCAGGATGGTAGTAAGAGCCCCGCGTCCGCGTTGCAGAAGAGGTTTCAGAACCATAAATGAGCCAGTTTGGATGTTTAGCGCGTAGGCTTTCATAGTTGGCCTCTGAGTAGTTAAATCCAACCGCATCGAGCTCTGCCGCTACCTTTTCATGCCCTCCTGATCCATCACCAAAGCGGAATTTATCAGCTCCCATGGTGACATAGCGAGTTGCATCCACTTCCTTGATGGTCTTGACCAGACGACGAACGGTTGCGACAGACTTATCAGATCCATCTGCTTCACCGACTTCGTTACCGATTGACCACATCACAATAGAAGGATTGTTCTTGCCTCGCTCTACCATGGTCCGAAGGTCATAGTCAGACCACTTATCCCCTTTTCGAGCTTCTGGATGCGTTGCATCCTTTTCAAAGAATCGACCGTAATCGTATTGTTTCTTGCCACCATACCAGGTATCAAAGGCTTCTTCTTGGACCATCAAGCCCAACTCAGCCGCAATTTGCAGGGTTTGTTCACTCGCTGGGTTGTGGGTCGTCCGGATCGCATTGACCCCCATGTCCTTCATCTGTTTGAGACGGCGGTATTCAGCCTTGTAATTTTCCTCAGCTCCGAGGGCCCCATGGTCATGGTGAAGGGAAACACCGTGGAATTTCGTAGCCACTCCGTTAAGGAAGAAGCCCCCTTCTGGTGTCCAGTTGAGATAGCGATAACCAAAACGTTCCTTTTGCACATCGACCAATTGCGAATCCCGATAGACCCGTGTATACAGAGTATAAAGGTCTGGGTTATTGGTTTTGACATCCCAGAGAGTTGGTTTTTCAACATGAAGGGTATGAGACAGGTTGATCTCTTGACCAGCCAAAACGGATTGCACTTCACTGCGCACCTTTTCACTGACCACTTGACCATTTTGATCGACGATTTCGTATTCCGCATACACACTGTGGGCTTGATCATCTTGGTTGACAATACGACTCTTCACAAGAGTATCGACTGCCCCATTCTGTTGTTCTTCTAACTTTGGACTAGTGATGGTGGTCCCATACTTAGCCACATGAACCTTATCCGTCACACTGAGTTTGACATCACGATAAATCCCACTTCCAGAATACCAACGACTACTTGGCTGTTGGTTGACCACATGAACCGCGATGGTGTTTTCACTTCCATCCGCATTCAAATAAGGGGTAATATCATAAGAAAAGGCATTGTAGCCATTTGGATAATGACCCACGAATTGTCCGTTTACATAGACTTTCGAATCCATGTAAACTCCACCAAATTCCAAGCGGACTTTCTTATCTAGATCTTTGTCATCCAAACGGAAGGTCTTGCGATACCAAGCATCCCCACCGTTTAATTGTCCCCCTTCATTTTGAGCCGGAGAATTGTGATCGAAGTCAAAGAAGATTGACCAATCATGTGGCAAATCTAATTTTTTCCAGTTTTTGACATCCACCTGGCGACCTTCTGCACCAGGAGCTGCATTTAACTTGAAATACCAGTCCTTGTTAAAATCTCGTTCGCGATCTTGCACCATGTCCTCCGCTACTTGTTTTTGATCCTTCGCAGCCTCTTCAATAGCCCCAGCAGAACGTTCACTTGTTTGAGGTTCCACCTGTGGCTTTTCGATTTCGCTCTCATTTCTTTCAGGAGTAATCACAGCAGGTGCCTCTACGGTTGTTGAAGCTTTATCACTTGTCCCAACTTCTCCATTCGTCACCTCTGACGCCTCCCTTGTGGCTGTCATCTCCTCTTCTGTTACAGCTCTTCCTTCTTCTTCAGCTAAGACAGATGGAGCTCCCAAAAAAGATACACCGATTAATACAGAACAAGCTCCAACCGCGAGCTTGCGAATACTAAATACACTGCGCTTTTCAAAAAAAGACTTTCCCATATTTAACCTCCATTTAAACAATTAATATAGTAAGCGCTTTCAATGCTTTTGAAAATTGTACCGAATCTCACATTATAACTATACCAAATAATAAAGGTTAAACAAGGGATGTAATGGACAGTCTTTAGTTTGATCAAAAAGAACTATAATTTGTAGAGAATAGATAATATTCTTCGTTTTTTAATTCTGAAATACTAGATTTTTAACTTGAATAGTTGTGAATTTATATAAGATAAGGTAGAATGGAAAGGATGAATTGAAAGGATAACACATGAACTACATTATTACTTTTTTAATCGCCATGATTCCTCTGGTAGAACTTCGTGGAGCCGTTCCCTACGCCATATCTAGTGGAATTCCTCTTTGGCAAGCTCTCCTGATTGGGGTCATTGGCAACATGCTTCCTGTCCCTATTATCTTCTTTTTCGCTCGCCATATCCTGGAATGGGGGAAAGATAAGCCTGTTATCGGGAATTTCTTTACCTGGTGTCTCAACAAAGGACATCGTGGAGGACAAAAACTAGAAGAAGCTGCAGGGGATAAGGGAATCTTTTGGGCCCTACTCCTATTCGTCGGTATTCCCTTACCAGGAACTGGAGCCTGGACTGGAACCCTCGCCGCCTCTATTCTAGACTGGGACTTCAAACGAAGCGTCCTTGCTGTTATGCTGGGAGTTGTCCTAGCAGGTCTCATCATGGGCTCTCTCTCGCTCCTCTTTGGACTAGATACCTTTGCGCATTAATCACAAAAAGGACTGAAACAGCTGTTTCAGTCCTTTTAGAATGTAGACAAACTATTTTTTATAAAAAATAGCTAGATGACTTTATCTTGCAAAAAAGAGGTTTCCATCGAAACCTCTTATTTTTTATTCTTAGTTGTTAAGAGCTGCTGCCATTGTAGCTGCAACTTCTGCTTCAAAGTCATTTGAAGCTTTCTCAATACCTTCACCAACTTCAAAGCGAACGAATTCAACAACTGAAGCATTTACTGATTCAAGGTAAGCTTCCACTGTCTTGCTGTCATCCATGATGTAAACTTGTGCAAGAAGAGTGTAGGCTTGGTCAACTTTTGTGTTGTCCAAGAAGAAGCGGTCCATTTTACCTGGGATGATTTTATCCCAGATTTTTTCTGGTTTACCTTCAGCTGCCAATTCAGCTTTGATATCTTCTTCAGCTTGAGCAACCACTTCGTCAGTCAATTGAGCTTTAGAACCATACTTCAAGTGTGGAAGAGCCGGTTTACCAACCATTGCACGGCTTTCGTTGTCTTGGTCGATCACGTGGTTCAATTGTGCCAACTCATCTTTCACGAATTGCTCATCCAATTCTTTGTATGAAAGAACAGTTGGTTTCATTGCAGCGATGTGCATTGAAATTTGTTTAGCAAGTGCTTCGTCTCCACCTTCGACAACAGAGATAACACCGATACGTCCACCGTTGTGTTGGTATGCACCGAAATGTTGTGCGTCTGTTTTTTCAAGCAAAGCAAAACGACGGAATGAGATTTTTTCTCCGATTGTAGCAGTTGCAGATACGTATGCTGCTTCAAGAGTTTCACCTGAAGGCATTGTCAAAGCAAGAGCTTCTTCGTTGTTAGCTGGTTTACCTTCAGCGATGACTTTCGCTGTTGCGTTTACCAACTCAACGAATTGAGCGTTTTTCGCAACGAAGTCAGTTTCAGCATTTACTTCAACTACTGCTGCAACGTTACCGTTCACATAAACACCAGTCAAACCTTCAGCGGCAACACGGTCAGCTTTCTTAGCTGCCTTAGCCATACCTTTTTCGCGAAGCAATTCGATTGCTTTTTCGATGTCACCTTCAACCTCAACCAAGGCTTTCTTAGCGTCCATGACACCAGCACCAGATTTTTCACGCAACTCTTTAACAAGTTTAGCTGTAATTTCTGCCATTTTGATTCTCCTATATTTTTTTAAAAATAGGAGAGCCGGGCTAAGCCCCGCCCTCCTAGGTAATTACGATTATGAATTAAGCGTTGTCGCCTTCTACAACTTCAACGATTTCTTCGATTGAATCTGCTTGAGTTTCAGTTGCTGCCAATTCAGCTTCAACTGATGCAACTGCATCTTCACCTTGACGTCCTTCGATAACAGCATCAGCCATTTTCGCAGTGATCAATTTAACAGCGCGGATAGCATCATCGTTAGCTGGGATGATTACATCGATATCGTCTGGGTCAGTGTTTGTGTCGACCATCGCTACAACTGGGATACCCAATTTCTTAGCTTCTTTAACAGCGATTTGCTCTTTGTGTGGATCCACAACATACATTACGTCTGGGATACGAGGCATATCTTCGATACCACCCAAGAATTTTTCAAGACGAGCGCGTTGTTTGTTAAGAAGTGCAACTTCTTTCTTAGGAAGAACGTCGAAGATTCCTTCTTCTTCCATGCGTTTGATTTCTTTCAAACGAGCGATACGTTTTTGGATTGTTCCCCAGTTAGTAAGGGTTCCACCCAACCAACGGTGGTTGATGTAGTATTGACCTGAACGAACAGCTTCTTCAGCAACAGCTTCAGCAGCTTGTTTCTTAGTACCAACAAACAATACAACTGCGTCGTTTGCAGCAGCATCACGCATAAAGTCATATGCTTGGTCAGCGTATTTTACAGTTTGTTGCAAGTCGATAACGTGGATTCCGTTACGCTCAGTGAAGATGTACTTAGCCATCTTAGGGTTCCAGCGACGAGTTTGGTGACCAAAGTGTACACCAGCCTCAAGAAGTTGTTTCATTGAAATTACTGCCATGAGTAAATTCTCCTTTTTGTTTTTTCTCCTCTCCCAGACGTCAGCTTGCAACACGACCACAAGGGCAACGGTGCCACAATGGTTCCGGGATGAGTATTTATTGCTTTACGCAACTTTATCAGTATAGCAGATTTAGAAGCATTTTGCAAGTCATTTGAGAGAAATTCCTAGACTTTCCTGCTTTTCTTCAGGTCTTTTTTCTCCTTTCTTTATGTTTTTCTGCACGATTCTCATTCTTTCCCTTTCATAAGCCTTTTGTCCGAAATTTTTTCTTGACCTTATCTGATTTTTAAGATAAAATAGAATATGTTGTGGCGGTATAGCCAAGTGGTAAGGCACGGCTCTGCAAAAGCTTGATCGTCGGTTCAAATCCGTCTACCGCCTTCACAAACAAATATCAATGAGCCCAACAATGGGCTTTTTTTAATACCATCACTTGATTGGACTGCACCATCGCTCCTTTGCGAGCGATTCTGTTATCCACTCATGAAAGGAAAAGATGATTATGAAAAAAGTTACCCTATATGCTCTCAGCATCCTCTCTTTGGCCATACTGGCTGCTTGCCAACCAGCACAGAAAGAGACCCAAGAAAGAAAACCTCTTGTTAGCAGCTCTAAAAAAACCTCTAAAAGCTCTAAGAGTTCTAGAAGTTCTTCCTCTAAAAAGTCAACCAGCAAAAAGAATTTTTCATCAGGCTTCAATGACGATGATTCTCATAGCTCTTCAGATTCTAACACGCGCGAGGATCCTAACTATACAATGAGCTTGATGGACCAAGGAGAATCACTGGAAGCTATCGGGGATATCCCTGAAATGCCAAAATGGGCTGCCTTCAAAGAAATTAAGGTGGAAATCCTTGTTGGAAATGAAGCCCTTGCTCCTACTTCAAAGGACGAAGCCATCAATAAGTTAGGTCCTATTGATTCCACTTATGGTGATAATGGTTACTGGCATGGAGAGGGCTATGCTATCTTGATTGATTTTAATGAAAAAGGTCAAGCCACTAACAAAATTGCAAACTTGCCTAACTCTAAAAAGGTGACGAATCTCAAGGATATTCAACCTGGAATGACGGCTAAAGAAGTCATTGAAAAACACGGCCGTCCAGAAACTGTTTTCGTCTTTGGCTACGCGACGATCTTTACTTGGAAAGGTGAAGACGGGAAGGACTACTCTGTCGGTTTTGACAAAGAAACAGTCTTCCAAGTCTCTGAACCTGCATAAAATTCCCTTTTTCGGGATTCTTTTCTGATCCTATTCAAGAGCACTCAGTTGCTTTTCTCACCGATGGGATAGAAGCCCTTCTCATAACGCACAAACCCTCCAAGACGCTAGTCTTGGAGGGTTTGTTTGAATAAGAGGCTGGGACAAAAGTCCTAGCCTCTCAATTGCCTTTGAATTGTCGAGCAAGACGCAGTGGTTGCTTGGTATCTTTGTTCGCTTTTAAGCTCCAAATATGACCTAATGAGGGAAACAAAGTTTCCTTTATCTGCAACCTTCAACAGTCTCCCAGACTGTTGAAGCTGTGCGGAGGTGGGACGACGAAATCGAATTCTAACGAAGGACCGATTTCTGTCCCACTCTCTTTCATTCCTTACAATTCTGCAATTTGATTGAGGTTGACTTCTGCCACAGTGTCATTTCCAAACATGGTGATAATCATTTTCACCTTGTTGTTATCGATTTCTGTGATCTTACCAGTGTAATCTGCAAAAGCTCCATCGATGATGCGTACAGTATCTCCTACCTTCACATCAATGTTGAAATCTTGAACGGTTTGTCCCATCGAAATCAAGATGTTACGGATTTCGTCTTCCAAAAGTGGAGTTGGTTTTGAACGGTTCCCGTGTGATCCAACAAATCCAGTTACGTTTGGTGTATTCCGAACGACAAACCAAGCTTCATCCGTCATGACCATTTCTACCAAGACATAACCAGGGAAGCGATTTTCTTCGATTTCTTTTGTCTTCCCGTTTTTCTCGATTTGCACAGTTTGAGTAGGGATTTCTACACGCAAGATGTTTTCCAACATGTTATAGGTTTGTGCGCGTTGAAGAAGGTTTTCCTTCACTTTGTTTTCATATCCTGAGTAGGTCTGTAGGACAAACCAGCCTTTGTCAAAACTATCCATTTTTATTTCCTTTCTTATCTACCAGAAGGGGTTCGTTTCATCACGATACTAAAAAAAGCCTTCTGGCTCTTGTTTTCCTAGCTCCATTATAACATAAAACCGGAGAAAGCAAAGAAGTTTCTCTTGTTTTTCTTCAGCAAGACAAGAAAAAAAGCATCCACAGGGGACGCAGATTTGTTCTTTTTTTAGAACATATCGATGATCTTCAAAATACCTTTAGCCACTACTTGGTCAAACAAATAAATCAAAGCTACAAAGAAAGCGGTGTACTCAATTACTGAGATAAAATTTTTCCATCTTTCCTTGCGATTTGGCCAAGTCGTGTTTTTCAGCAAGACAAAAATATCTTTAAAAAATTTCACAACATTCTCCTATCTGGTTTCTTTATGAATTGTATATTTGCTACAATGTTTACAAAATTTGTTAACTTCTAGACGTTTTGGTTTTGGCGTCGCACTCAACTTGATTGAGTAGTTGCGTGACCCACAAACCGTACACGCTAGACTTGCTTTTTTTAATGCCATAACGCCTCCATTCACACCATTATAGCAAGTTTTCTACTATTTGACAAGTTCTTCTGCTCTCTGGAAGCGCATTTTGTTTGGCTTTTCTCTACGATTTGGTACAATATAGGAGATAAAGGAGAAATTATGAAAAGCGATCATCTGAAAGAAAGTAAAAACATTGAAGACCGTCGCGGGCAAAGTGGCGGAAGCTACTCATCTGGCCGCTCTGGTGGGAATTTAGGGGGTGGTATTTTACAAATCCTCCTCTCACCTGGAAGCTTCAAGAGCAAACTAATCTTGATCCTGGTCCTCATCTTTTTGAGTGGCGGGGCTGGATTGAGCGGGCTCTTTGACCAGGGCCAAACCACGCAGAACTATAACTCAGGCCAAGTCACTCGCCAAAGCAATACCCAGGTGAGTGATGGAGATAGCAAATTCGTCAGTCAAGTCCTTGGAACGACTGAGGATTTCTGGGGGCAAACCTTCCAAAATGAAGGGCGGACCTATCACAAACCAACCTTGGTTTTCTATACAGGTCAAACTCGAACTGGCTGTGGTGTAGGCCAAGCATCTGCCGGTCCCTTCTACTGTCCGACAGACCAAAAGATCTATTTGGATATCAGCTTCTACAAAGAGCTAACCACCAAATACAAGGCTAGCGGAGATTTTGCCATGGCTTATGTCATCGCTCACGAAGTCGGCCACCACATCCAAAACGAATTGGGGACTCTTCAGAGTTATCAGAAAGCCATCCGAGGAAAAAGTGAGACAGAAAAAAATGCCTTAAATGTCCGTTTAGAACTTCAAGCTGACTATTATGCGGGTATGTGGGCTCGTTACATTGAAGAGCAAGGCCTCATGGAGACGGGAGATATCGAAGAAGCGCTCAATGCTGCCCACGCCGTGGGAGATGACACCCTTCAAGAACAAGCCTATGGCTACTCCGTTCCTGATAGCTTCACCCACGGGACTTCTGAACAACGTATGCGCTGGTTCAAACGTGGTTACCAATACGGTGACTTTGAACACGGAGATACCTTCAGCGTCTCTGATAAAGACTTGTAACAAACCTAAAACCAAAAGCCTTTCAGATTATCTGAAGGCTTTTTTAGCACCCTATCGATAGCTAGCTAAGCAAGGAAAATGATTTAAAAAATCCTTTCCATTCAAAATCTTCTCAGAAACTTTCCTTAGGTGAGTACGGACGTCAGCGAACTTCGAAGAAGTTCCATGACTTAGTTTTGAATCTAGGGTTTCAAAACTCCCGAGTGCTTGAAACAATCGTGTTTCAAGCACTTTTCTCACGGCGGAAAGTTTCGAGATTGAGTTGAATAATTTCATAAAATAGAAATCATCTTTTTTATTGAAGGATCTCCCAGTTATTTTATGTAAATATAGTTCCTATACAATCTAAAAGAGAGTGGGACAGAAATCGGTCATTCGTAAGAATTCGATTTCGTCGTCCCACCTCCGCACAGCTTCAACAGTCTGGGAGACTGTTGAAGGTTGCAGATAAAGGAAACATAGTTTCCGTCAACATAGGGCATCTTTGAAGCTTAAAAAGCGAACAAAGACTTAGGATACTTGCTTCGCAAGTTCTATCCACCACCTCAAAGCAGTGCTTTGAGCACTCAACCACTGCGCCTTGCTCGACAATCCAAAGACAATTTAGAGGCTAGGACTTTTGTCCCAGCCTCTTTTAAGCGTCTATTTTTAGAATCCAAACCAACCTTTGAAAGTATCCCAGGCATTTTGTGCTTTTCCAGGAATATCTGCTTCATCGATGGCTTTTTTGGCATCGTCTACGATACCTGCAGCGCGTTCTTTGACCGTATCAAAGAAGCCCTTGTCCTCTTCTGGACTCTCTGTTTCTGTTTCTTGACCGACAGGGGCAATGCCATTTTCCTGGTAAGAATTTTTCTCATTGTCAAAGCTAGTTCCTTCTGTATAAGGAAGGACGCTATTGGCTACATTTCGGAAGATCACTGAGGCTGTCTCTGCACTGGTCCCTGTCAAATAGTGGGTTTCATCCGTCTTAGGGAAGCCTAGCCACTGACTAATGACCACATCTGGCGTGTATCCGATGACCCACTGGTCTCCGGAAAGATCGGGGTTGAAGTCCGTTTCAGTCGTTCCTGTTTTACCAGCCATGGTATAGCCATATGGTGCTGCGTTGACACCCGTTCCGTTGGTAAAGGTTCCTAGCATCATATTGGTCATCTTCTTATTGGCTGAACTGCTGAGCACTCGTTTCGATTTCTGGCTGTGACTTTTCACCACCTGACCACTAGCATTTTCAATCTTCGTAATGAGATGGGCATCGTTCATCACTCCATCGTTGGCAAAGGTTCCATAGGCCTGAGCCATCTGAAGCGGATTGGTCGTCACTCCAGATCCGAGGGCTACTCCGAGGGATCTGTCCACCTTGTCCATATCGAGACCAAATTTTTTCCCGTAATCAAAGACAGTATTGAGCCCCAACTCATTGGCTGTCGCTACAGCTGGAAGGTTGAGAGATTCTGCCAAGGCTTGGTACATGGGAACGGTCGGGCTACCTTGAATGCCACCGTAGTTATCGACTGTATAACTGCCGTAGACCTTGGTCGTATTGTCCAATTCTTTGTTGGTCGACCAACCGTTGGCAACAGCTGGACTATAAACGACGAGAGGTTTAATGGTAGAGCCAGGACTTCTCGCAGATTGAGTCGCATAGTTATAGCTTCTGAAACCAGCATTTTGGTCACTAGCCACGCGTCCGACGATCGCCCGCACTCCTCCAGTCTTAGGATCCAGAGCTACGCTACCAGATTCTGCCCGTGTGCCATCTTCAGCAACTGGGAAGAGATCTACATTGTCGTAGATGACCTGCATGCTGGCTTGGTAATTCTGGTCCATCTCTGTGTAGATCCGGTAACCATTCTTGATGATATCTTCTTCTGTCAGACCATATTCGTTGACAGCCTCGTTGATAACTGCATCGAAATAGGACGGGTAGCGATAATCTTCTGACTTGCCTTCATAGGCATCCACCAGCTGTCCATGAATGTCGACTGCAGCGGATTGATCTGCTGTGGCTTGGTCGATATAACCAGCTGCCACCATATTTTGTAGGACCGTATTGCGACGATTGGTGGCGTTCTCGACTGAATAAAGGGGATTATAAATTTCTGGCCCCTTGAGCATACCGGCAAGGACAGCTGACTGATCCAAAGTCAACTCACTAGCGGAGACACCAAAATACTTCTTAGAAGCATCTTCAATCCCCCAAACCCCATTTCCAAAATAGGCATTGTTGAGGTACATGGTCAGGATTTCTTTCTTACTATATTTTTTGTTAATCTCGAGGGCTAGGAAGAACTCCTTGGCCTTCCGCTCAACCGTCTGATCCTGAGAAAGATAGGCATTTTTGGCCAACTGCTGGGTTATCGTTGATCCCCCACCTGAACGACCGGCAGTCAAAATCGCCAGGAAGAAACGACCGTAGTTAATCCCACTATTTTTGTAGAAGCTCCGGTCTTCCGTCGCAACAACCGCATTTTGTAGGTTTTCGCTAATGGCATCTAACTCAACGTAGGTCCCTTTTTGCCCCGTTAGGCTACCTGCTTGATTCCCGTCTTTATCATAGATGATTGTGGTCGCCTTGAGGGCGTTTTGCAGATCTGCTACATTGGTCGTCTTGGCTATGTAAAAAAGATAACCTCCGACGACGAGACTAAAGGTCAAGCCAATCAATAAGAAGATCTTGGTCAAGTGATACTTGCGCCAAAAGCGTCTGATTGGATGTTGGGAGTGAGATTTTCTCCGTGACTTATCCGACCGGCTATAGGTTGGAGCTTGCTCCTCCCCGTCCGTTGATAACTCAACCTCTTCCGCAATCTTCCTAGGTTCTTTCTCTCGTTGGAAATGACGAATCATTCCCTCCATTAATTCTTTTAATTTGTTCATAGTCCCTATTTTATCACCTTCCTAACGTCTAGACAAGAAAGACCTTCGCAGAAACGGATGCTTTTAGTTTTCTTTAAGGTTGCCATCCAGTCCACTCTAGAGCGGGTATCAGCCACTTCTTTCCCCTCTCCTTTTCCTCCTTCTCATCTTTTCTTTCCCCTTGCTTTCTGATACAATAACACTATGCATTATACTATAACGATACCAAGCGCCTTGCCCGCTATGACGGTCAAAGAGGCCCTGGAAGATTATTTTCTCATCCCACGAAAGATTCGTCATTTTTTGCGGACCAAAAAACATGTCCAAGTCAATGGGGAGACCGTCCACTGGCAATCGATGCTTCAGGCTGGTGACCAACTTACCCTTACCTTTGATCCGGAAGATTATGAAGAAAAGGAGCTCTTAACAGGGGATGCTAGCCTGGTCGAAAGCCTCTATGAAGATGAGCACCTCATCATCGTAAACAAACCAGAAGGCATGAAAACACACGCCAATCAACCAGATGAAATCGCCCTTCTAAATCATGTCTCCACTTATGTTGGGAAGTCCTGTTACGTCGTTCATCGCTTGGACAAGGAGACCAGTGGGGCTCTTGTCTTTGCCAAGAATCCCTTTGTATTACCCGTCCTAAATCGACTGCTAGAAGACAAGAAAATCCAACGAGACTATTGGGCCCTAATCCTAGGCAGCTTACCCAAAAAGCAGCTGGTTTATAAGGACAAATTGGGCCGTGATCGCCACGATCGGCGCAAGCGTATTGTCGATCCTCGAAAGGGCCTCTATGCGGAAACCCATGTGACTAGCTTAAAGACTTTCAAGCGCACCAGCTTAGTCAACTGTCAGCTCCAGACAGGTCGCACCCACCAGATCCGAGTCCACCTCTCTCATCATGGCCATCCGATCGTGGGTGACCCTCTCTATAACCCAGAAAGAGCGCCTCGTCTCATGCTCCATGCCCACCGCTTGCGGCTTACCCACCCCTTCACCTTAGAGAAAATTCAAGTTGAGGCCCCTTCTCCAAGTTTTGAGAAAGGCTTAAAAGAGAGTGGGACAGAAATCGGTCATTCGTTAGAATTCGATTTCGTCGTCCCACCTCCGCACAGTTGAGTAGGGCTGTAAAAGCTGATGAAATCAGCCTAGTAGAGCCCACTCAACCACTGCGTCTTGCTCGACAATCCAAAGACAATTAAGAGGCTAGGACTTTTGTCCCAGCCTCTTTTATTTCTGCACAGGTCCTATTCCGTCGTTTCTTCACTTGCGACTGGACTGGCTTCTGTTTTTTCTGACTCTGGTGATGGAGTCTGAGCAGGATCTGAAGCCTCTTCCTTATTTAGGCTAGGATCGCTTGTGGCAGGACTTTGAGGTTCTGGGGCTGCTTTGTCTGCTTCCGCCACTGCTGTCGATGGAGCTGCTAGCAATTCATCTCGAAGAGCTTGGATCGCTTGTAGCAAGGCTTTCTTGTCGCTCTTTGGATCAGCTAGTTGATCAAAGAGAGCTTCTAAGCGTTCAAACTGAGCATCACCGGCCCCCTTTTCGACCAATTGTTGGTGGAGAGCGATCAACTGGTTATAAATCTCTTGATAGAGGGCCACGTCTCCAAGTTTTGGTTCTTCTGTTTTCTTTTGCTTTTGTTGTTCAATCGTTTCACCAACTTCACGCAAAAGAGTTTTTCCAGCAGTCAAGGCCTTGTCAGCATCGGGCTCTTGGCGTACCTGTTCTAAACGTTCTTCAAAAGCAGGACGCTTGCTTTCTTCTACTTGTGGCAAAAGAGAGTTGATTTGTTCCAAAAGGGTTGTCAAGATACTAGAGCGTTGACGGGACTCTGTCTTTTCATCCAAGTCACCATAGACCCCTTTGAGGAAGTCGTAAACAGCTAGGTTATAGGACGGAGCATCTCCTCCCTTTTGATCCAGAACTGTTTTTTCGATTGGATAGGTTGGAGCATTTTCCTGGGACAGTAGCTGGTCAATCGCTTGCTTAGCTTGGTAGAGTTCCATGAAATGGGCTTTTGAGTCCCAAGCTTCTTCAAAGGCCTGAGCCCGGTAAAGCTTCAAAGCAAGGTCTGATGCTTTCGCACGCAATTCTGGTGTCAAACGCGCATCGCTTAAACTTTGGTAGAAATACTTGAGGTAGTCCACCGAAGTCACACCAGTCCGATCTTGCATCTCCTGAATAGCTTGCAACAATTTTCCTTGCTGATCCAAGCCTTGGCTATCTTTAGCTGTATAGGCTTCCTGCAACTGAGAAACAAGGCTTTCTTTCTTGAGTTGGAAGGCTTCGGTATCAAGCAAGCGAACCTGTTCCAATAATTCCTGGTAGCGACGGTCCAAGGCCGTTTCTTCTTTCGGCTTGATGTCCTGAGTCGCATGGATATATTCTTTATCAACTTGTTCGAGACTTGCCAAGTAGCCTGCTGTCGAATTGCTTGGGAAGTTTTTAACTGTTTCTAAGAATTGACCCAAGTTTAACTCAATCCGTCTTTGTTGCAGAGGGTCTGATGCGTACAAAGTCCGACTTTCTGCTAGGAGTTGGTTGACCTTGTCCTCTACAGCTTTCTGGTCCAAGTCACCTTTCTGGTAAGTTGCTTGGATGGTCGGTAGACGGTGAGCCAAGTAGTCTGCCAATCCTGCTGAGCGTACCTTGATGTAGTGGTTATGGTCTCCATGCGGAATGACAAACTGGCCGTTCTCGATTTGCATCGTATATGGTGAAATACCGGAGCGAAGTGCTGTTGCATAAAGCTCGTTGATAAAGTCTAGCTCAGGATTCCCTGTTTCAAGCGGAATCCGAACATGTTCCTTCCGTACTGCATAAGGGTGGATATGGGTTGGATCGTATTCTTGGTCTGGATTGTTAAAGACAAAGAAACCATTGGAAATCTTGATAGCTTCCCGAGGGACGCCGTAGGTCTGGCTAATGTATTGGATTTTTTCTTCATCCGAAGCATCGCGCGAATAGGTCGCCACATCATCTGTCAGTGGTTGCCCCTTGTCCTCTTCCTTCTTACCAGCTAATACTGCCTCTGCAGCAGCGATTTCTTGAGGTGAGAGATCCTTCTTGTAGAAGTAATGGGCATGGTCCCCGTGAGCGACCATATAACCCTCATCATCCTTGCTGATGACCTGATCTGCATGGAAACCATGATCATGTTCGCCTTCATGATGATGGTCATGATCGGCCTCATGGTCATGCTTGTGATGAGGATCCTTCTTCTCGTGGTCTTGGTCATGATCAACTGGTTTTGTGTCTGGGCTTGAAGGTTGAGTTGGCTTTTCTTCTGTCGCTACAGTCCCAGTTTGAGACCGGAGGACTTGATACTGGCGTGCCAATTCCCGCTCTAAAGGCGAAAGCACACTATAAGGGATAAAATGGAAGTGATCCCCATGCGGATACACCACTCCTTGCTCTGTCCATTTGGTAATTTTGCTTGGATCAAAGACAGAACCATCCGACTCAACATGGCGCTCTGAAAGCGGGGTATGCTGCAACTCTTTCTGTAGGCTTTCCAGACTTCGCCCTTCTGTCGTCACTGTTGGATGGGGAAGAGGAGTGGAGAGCGCTGGAGTGACAGGTGCTGGAATCGGTTGATTCGGATTAACCGGTGCAGTTAACTGGATAGAAGGGGGCAATACAGGTTTTACCTCATTTTTCCCCCCTCTACCATTTAAGATAGATAAGGCAGCAGCTAATTCTCCAGCTGATAAGGCGCTCTTTGGAATAAAGTGGTAATGGCCACCATGAGGCACTATGAAGCCATCCCCGGTATCAGAAATCACATCTCCAGGATGGAAGACATAGCCATCATCTGTCCGGTAGCCACCTTGACTTGGCTTGGCACCTGCTGTTAGACTGTCTACTGTTTTCCCTTCACGTAGGGCCTGACTCGGCTGACTGAAATCACGAGTTTGCCCAGATTTTTGGGCATTCTCTTTCGAACCTGAAACCAGCTCTCCTTTTTTCTGTTGGGCAATTTCCTCCACTGAACGAACATTCAGCGTATGTTGCGGATCGGTTAGATAAAGGTAGTAGGTCCCATCCTTCTTGATAATATAGCCATCTCGTACCTGTGTGACAATATCTGATTGTTTCAGTTGGTAAGTAGGGTCCCGTAAAATCAACTCCTCACTAAAAATCGCATCGTAAGGGACCTTGCCATTGTAGTAATGGAAATGATCTCCGTGGGAAGTCACAAAGCCCTCGTCAGTAATCTTGACAACAATCTGCTCAGCTTGGGTCTTCTCTTTAGAGTTGACGGTTTCAATGCTTTCTTCCTGTTTGTTTGAGCTACTAGCTGATTTTTTCTTATCTCCTTGTAAATACTGCACCTGATTCTGATTCTTTTTATCTTCCTTGACAGGTGCTTGTTGGCTTAAGGCATAGGCACATAAGCCCAAACCTAATGTTGCTACTAATCCAATTGTTCCTTTTTTCTTCATTCTTTCTACTTACTCCTGTAATTCTTTCGCTAGACTAGCCATATTTTCTTCTAGGTTCTCCAAGAAATCTTTGTTATTTTCTGGATCTGCTTCGAGAGGATCCAAAACCTTCACTTTTGCTCCTGTCGCCTTGGCAATGCTATCGGCCACCTTAGACGAGGTATGCTTCTCAACAAAGATGGTTTGAACTTGATAGTCCTTGACAAACTGCTGAATCTCAGCCAATTGACGGGCTGTTGGTTCCTGCTCAGGCGAGATTCCTGCGATTCCTAATTGTTTCAAGCCAAAGCGCTTAGCTAGATAAGAGAAGGCTGTATGCTGGGTTACGAAGGTCTTTTGTGTCGCTTTTTCAAAGAGAGGCTGGTATTTAGCCACCAAGGCCTCACAGCGTTTTTCAAGCTTTTGGGCATTGGCCTCATAATAACTTCTATTTTCTGGATCGATGTCTCCCAACTCTTTGGCGATGATCTTCCCTTCTTCGGCAATTTTCAGTGGATCCATCCAGGTATGAGGGTCATACAAGTGTTTAGCATCCTTCCCTTCCGTATCCTCGATGTCTTCTAAGCCAGCGACCTTATCCAATTCCATTCCCTTGCTGGCTTCGATGACCCGCAGTTTCGAGTCTTGCAAGCTAGGATCTAGACGTCCAGCCCAAGATTCGAGTGTTTGAGAATGGTAGACGAAGACATCCGCATCATATATCTGGGCTGTCTCCTTGGCCGAAGGTTCGTAATCATGAATCCCAGCGCCAGACTGAACCATCCAGACCTCGTTGCGATCGCCTGAAATTTCCTTAACTAGAGAATAGACAGGATAAAAACTCGTCACAATTTTGAGACCCTTTTTAGTTGAGCCAGCTCCCGAACTTCTCTGGCTTCCACAAGCTACTAGCAAGAAGAGACAGATGAATCCAATTCCTACGGCTCTTAGTTTCCTCCCCAACATGTATAAATCCTTTCTTTTTCTTAATTGGTTTATTAAACAGTTAATTAACTAGTTAATGATAACGCTAATTTTTTAGTTTGTCAAGGATTTTTTGTATTTTTTATCACACAAAAAAGAGGCCCCTAGGTGCCTCTTCTATACTCTCGATTAGTTAGACAAGATTAATCAAGCCTTGCGCTTATTTTTTCTTCTTTTTAAGGAGATAAGCTCCACCGCTTGTAGTACAAAGGCTAATACCAAGCTAATCAAGGAGATGGGGATACCAGTACTTAGCACTCTTGTCAAGTCCGCAAAGAATACAAAAAACCAGCCCTCTTTCAGAGCTGGTTATCTTTCTATTATAGAAAAGTACTTAGGCAAAAATGCCGAGATACTTGCTTGTTATCTATAACGTGGTGTAGCAAAGCCTCGGATATTCCCGTGTCCGATACGGTAAACATTGCGTTTTACGGTTCCAACATAACCGGAATTTCCTTCAATTGTATGAATCAGTCCATTTTCAACGTATTCAACAATTCCAATATGATCCGCAAATCCATTATTCGGTTGAGAGTCTTGGTCCCAGTTAAAGGTAATGATATCACCTGACTTCGGTGTAGAAGTCCCATTCTCATTCCAAATACCTAGATGTTTAAAGATTTGGATATGGCGTTCCACCCCACACTCACGACCAATCAAATGACTAAGCCCTTCGCGTTGGAAGACAGTTGTGACAAACACATCGCACCAATCATCTGTATTTTTCACAGGATAACCTACTGGCAACGGATGAACACTATTGTAATCTCTGACCAATTTAAGGTGCTCTGGAGATCCAGTCTCAACGCCAATCAAGCTTGATGCCGCCTTTAGAACTCGACCTAACTGACCATCTGCATCTTTTGCAGAAATATGCTTCAGATAGAGCTGATTTCTAGTTACAAAGTTCCGGTTCTCTACCTGCACCGTCGTGCCACCAACACCAACCTGACTACCATCACCCTGGATATAGTACAAATGGACATGGTAAGTACCTGTCGAAAACTTATGGTCAGAAGCCTTCACGCTTACCTTGTAAGTCCCATCGGATTGACGAGTCGCTTCATACCAAGTCAAATCATCCTGACCATTTACCTCAGACCAAGTTGGTACTTGAACAGTACGTACACCTTTAGGACTATAGACATTACTGATAATGACATCGAAAGTGCCATTATCCTTGTTATTATTTTGGATCGTAATCGTAGCAGTCGGAGTTGATTTCTGAACTTCTACAACAGTCTCTGTAACATAACGGCGCTTGTTTTCTTGATCAATATAATGAACGTGAACTTGGTACTGTCCAACTGAGTTCTTGT
>NZ_JAKOGN010000012.1:0-42680 GCF_022240605.1 Streptococcus sp. DFI.7.26
AACTGTGCGGAGGTGGGACGACGAAATCGAATTCTAACGAATTACCGATTTCTGTTCCACTCTCTTTTACCATACAGATTCCCTCCGGTCAGGACCAGAGGGAATCTTTTTATTCACCAATTTCTTGGTTAAATTTATAAAAAGTACGTTTATAGATAGAAACAGTTGCAAGAGCTCCTATAGCTGCAATGAGAAGATAAATCACACTAGCAATCAAGGTGGTGAAGGCCACAGCGGATAGATAGAAAGCAAAACCTATCAGAATCAGCATAACGATAATAAAGACGAAGATCAATAATCCTCTCAGGGCAGCATTTCCTCTATTACGGTTCATCAGATCCGTTACAGTCGACCAATTGGTCGTTAAAAGCTTGTAGTCACGTCTAAAAGCGATCACACTCAAACTCAAACTGGTCAAAAACCAAATCAAAAGCATGGCTAGAAGGGAAAGGGGATGGACCCCAAAGTAGCAAGATACCCCTACTAAGAGCACGATCGGTAAAGCAGACTGAACTGAAAAGAGGATCCAAAATTTCTTCAAACAATAGCGTTTAAAGTCAATCGGAAGGGCACGAAGATAAGCGAAATTTTCCCGTTCCAAGGAGATCCCAATACTGGTCAAGCTTTCCACAGAGTTGAAAACTCCAATCATAAAAGCAATCAACGATAAAGGAAGCAGGTATTGGGGCGTGAGGTAGTTTTCAATTTGGAAGGAAGCTCGCGATGCTCCTAAAAACAAGCCAAATGTGAACAGATAAGGGAAAATCGCCATCATGAAGATAACCTGGGTCAGCAAGGTACCATCACTCAGAAGCCGTTTATGGTAGGAAACGGTAAAGCGATGAAAGGCCTTCTGATCTCCTAGCTTCATCTGACTGACCCGCTCCTTAACCGCATGACTAGAAGAAACCTCAAGGGCAGCATCATAGAAATGAGGCAAGACCTGACTTTTGACCAGCCAAAGGAGAACTGCTAGAACCAATACCCAAGCCAACATCCCCACTAGTGCAGCTGAATCCAAAGGATTCAAGATAAAGGTATGGAAGACCTCTATCGGAGGAAAAATGCTGGGTTGAGTGACCAAATCACCAGCTACCGAGTGCTCTGATTGGAGCATATTGATATAGAGATAGGCTCCAATGGAAATGAGACTACTCAATCCAATGATGAGGTTAGACACCAAACTGGTGTGCTTCTTAAAGACAGCTGATTTGGTAATCAGATGGGATAGGAACAAGGTGCCTAAAAAGAGGATGGAGAGGAGAATCATGGCACAAAGAAGGCCAAGAAGGAGCCCCACCAAAACATTTCCCCCTGCTTGAATAGGAAGAATGATGAAATAACTGATCATTGGAAGCAGGGCCATCAAGAGCACTAAAATGACCGAAATACTCTTTCCTGCAATCACTTCTGCATCCGAAAAGGCATAGGGACGATAAAATTGTAAATCCTTGCTTTCGTAAAAGACATTGTAAAAACTCATCAAGCCTTGGGATATGGCTAAGAGCGCAAAGAGCGTAATCATATTGACAAAGGGACCAGGGCTAGAGACAAAATCATTGGCACTAGAAAGTATCCCAAAAAGGAAGAGATAAAGGAGACCGATAAATATATAGGTCCGAATGGACTGGGCGGAAACATTGACCTTCCTAGTCGGATCCTTTTCCTGCTTCTTTCTAAATTTCGCTAATTGGGCAGGCTGAGTAGCGTAGATAATGTTGACATCGACTAGGCGACGAACCATTTTAAGACGCATCTGGACTCACCTCTTCTCTTCGACCAGCCAGTCCAAGATAAATGGACTCTAGGCTTTGTTCTGGGTGTTGCCCCTTTAATTCCTCGATAGTTCCATAAAAGATGAGGTTCCCCTTCTTCAGGATGGCAATCTTATCACAGAGTTGCTCTGCCACTTCGAGGACATGGGTAGAGAAGATGACAGTGTTGCCCTTATCCGCATGCTCCCGCATCATCTGCTTCAAATCGTAAGAGGCTTGGGGATCCAAACCAGTCATGGGCTCATCTAGAACCCAAATGTCTGGATCAGATAGAAGAGCCCCGATGACAAAGACCTTTTGGCGCATCCCATGAGAGAAGGACTCGATAACCTCATAACGATGACTAGCAAAGTCAAACAGATGCAACAACTGCTCCAAGCGGTCATCACATTCCTGCTGGCTCATATCATAAGAAGTAGCGACCAACTCCCAAAATTCATTGGCCGTCAAACGAAGGAAGAGATCTGGCGAATCGGCTACATAGCCGATTTTCTTCTTTATTTCCAAGCGATTGCTATAAAGGTCCTTCCCATCTACTAAGATTTTACCCGTAGTTGGGGTGATGACACTGACCAGACTCTTAATGGTCGTTGATTTCCCGGCTCCATTATGGCCGATCAAGCCGACAATTTGCCCATCTTCAATGGTTAAGTTCAAATGGTTCAATGCCAGTTGACCATCGTAATCCTTGGTGACTCCTTGAAATTCAATCATAGATTCTCCTTCTCCTATTCCACTTCCCTAATGAAAGAAAGTGGTTACTTATTTTGCCTATATTTTAGTCCTCTTTTCCTCATTTGTCAATGGAAAACTTAAGTATTAAAGCAATTCTTCAAAACGGTAGAGAAGGCCAAATAGATAGTTAGGGATGGTCTCCAGGAGATCCTCCCTAAAGACCCGCTCCCCTCTTTGATGGAGCTCCTTGCCCCAAGGCCCCAAATTGACTGCTGGCACTTGAATCTGGGCAATTTTTTCCAGATCCAACTCGTAGACTTGAGAAGGGGTCGCCAAACTATCCAAGACAACCTGATAGCTTGCTAGGTCTCTCTCCAGGGCACAATAACTGGTGTCACAAATGCCCATGAAGTATTCCTCCACCTTCAGGGACAGGCCGCGTTTTCCTAAATAATGGCGGTAATCATCCACCAGGGTGCCAATTTTAGGACTGGTATTCGGTAAAGAGCGACAGTTCATGGATGGGTAATAGGGTGGTGCAAAGCCAATAACGACCAATGGAGTCTTCTCCGCTAGGAAGTCTAAGTAAGCTTGGATCTGCTGGATGGCGATGGCCTGATAGCTGACTCCAGTTAAGAAAGCTTGGTAGGCCCTTTGCTCACATTGCTCTTGGAAGCTTGAAAAGCCTTCCTTCTTTTGGCAACGATCCAGCAATTCTTGATAGCTGATCACCCATGGCTGAGCTATCACATGTTCTTGGCCTGCTTGGTCCTGGAGGGACAGGTATTTGACGTAAAACTCATCAACCGCTTCCTGGCTCAACTCCTTGATGCGTTGCAGCAATTCCTGAGGGGTCTTTTTCAGATGCAGCACACTGAAATAGCCAGCAGCGTAGAGGACAGTCGATACATCATATTGCTCCTTCAAATCTCGCAGATAAGACCAAGAAGGGAGAGGAGACTGCTCTCCCAGCGCTTGGTCGGATAGGTCTGGATGGAGATCCAATTTCGATGCGACTGCGATTAAGAGAGAGAGGGCGTTGATTCCTTTTAGAGGCTCCTTCATATGGGATAAGACACCCTGAGTCACGACGACTGGCATGAGCTTGCCGACAGTACCGATGTGCAGGACCTTTTCCTTATCACTAGTGGCTTCAAAGGGTTCTGAATCGACCGCTAAGACATAGTCCAAGTCAAACTCATCTTTTAACTGACAGAGCAAACTTAATGCTCCTCTCATCCCGCGTGAATAGGACTCCTCATCTCCCACAGATAGGTAGAGGAGGTTGACCTGACCCCCTTCTGGATCGGAGGCGTAGGCTTCTAAGACACCCAGTTGGAGCGCTAAAGCCGCCTTCATGTCACAAGAACCTCGTCCAAATTGCCATTGGCCAGAATCTAGGTCCTCCTGCATTTCTGATCGAAAATCAATGCCCTTCAAGGCTTGAACCAGTGCCTCGGAATCCAAAGCTATAGGGGCTAGGGGACCGTAATCTTCTAGATCTACCGTATCGTGGTGGTGAAAAAGGATCACTGTCTTTTTCTTGCCCTTATCGACCAAGGCCCAATTGACACTGCGATGAAGATGGTCATTGGGAAGAGGGTGGCGACCAAAGTGCTGGGGGTGACTCTTGAAATATGGAATAGACCCAATTCGTTGGTCTAGATAGTCTTCTATCTCCCTTTCTGTCTCGGTATTAGTAAAGCTCGGTATGGACATTGCCTCATGAAAAATGATGGCGATTTGTTCTTGGAAATGTTCTATGGATCTCAATGGAAGCCTCCTTTTAGTAATAATAGATATCTCTCCTAGAATGAGTCTATAAGACCTCAATTATGGGACTTTCAACCAGCATTCAAACAGAATAACAACTAAACTGACAGCAGGGAAGATCCTACAGACATTCCTTCCTGTCAATCAAATGATGAAGACACTTCTTCGACTTATAGTCCCTTTTTAGACAGATTGAATCAACTTGAACAAAAGCGAAAAAATAGTTCCTATTCATGAGGGCAAATTCCCCATTTTTCTCATGCGAGAGCTTGTTTCCAGCACATTTTTCTTTCATCTAATAAAGACAGCGTTTTCGAGAGTGCAAACCTTTGCCCTATCCTGTCATTTTTGGTAAAATAAGGCATTATTCACGAAAGATGAGAACAAAATGGAAAATCAAACCTTAATGCAATATTTTGAATGGTACTTACCCTCGGATGCTCAACACTGGTCCCGCTTAGCTGCAGATGCCCCTCACCTGGCAGACTTGGGCATTCGTAAAATCTGGATGCCACCTGCTTTTAAAGCGACATCTGCCAATGATGTCGGCTACGGCGTCTATGACCTCTTTGACCTTGGAGAATTTGACCAAAAAGGGACTGTCCGCACCAAGTATGGATTCAAAGACGACTACTTGCAAGCCATCCATGCCTTAAAAGAAGCTGGAATTCAGCCCATGGCCGATGTGGTGCTCAACCATAAGGCAGCAGCCGATGGCCTTGAAAAATTTGAAGTGGTCGAAGTGGACCCTAACGATCGGACCATCGTCTTGACTGAGCCTTTTACTATCAAAGGATGGACCAAATTTACCTTTGATGGTCGAAATGGAGCCTACAATGACTTCCACTGGCACTGGTACCACTTCACCGGTACCGACTACGATGCTTCCCGCAATAAAAGTGGGATCTACCAGATCCAAGGGGACAACAAAGGCTGGGCTCAGGATGATCTGGTCGACAGCGAAAACGGAAACTACGATTACCTCATGTACGCTGATATTGACTTTAAACACCCAGAAGTGGTCGAAAACCTCAACCAATGGGCTGAATGGTTTATTGAAACAACTGGGGTGCAAGGCTTCCGACTAGATGCGGTCAAACACATTGACTCCTTCTTTATGAAGAACTTCATCCAGCAAATCACAGACAAATATGGAGACGATTTCTATGTATTTGGTGAGTTTTGGAACGGGGATGAACAAAGCAACAATGACTACCTAGCTAGCATTGACTATCAGTTCGACTTAGTCGACGTTGCCCTCCACCAAAATCTCTTTAGAGCTAGCCAAGAAGGGGAAAACTTTGATTTAACCACTATTTTCAATGGTACTCTCGCAAGCAATCATCCAGAAAGTGCTGTAACCTTTGTCGATAATCACGATACCCAGAGAGGACAAGCTTTAGAGTCCACTGTTGGTGAATGGTTCAAACCTGCCGCTTATGCCCTCATTCTCCTACGCGAGGCTGGACTTCCATGTGTCTTTTACGGAGACTATTACGGGATTTCAGGAGACTTTGCCCAGCAGGATTTCCAAGCCGAGCTTGATCAACTCCTTCGTATCCGCAAAGACTTATCCTACGGTGAACAAAGGGATTACTTTGACGATCCTAACTGCATTGGTTGGACTCGCTCTGGAACGGAAGAGTCTGCTCCTATCGCCTGCGTGATTTCAAATGCGGCTGCATCTACCAAACGCATGGAAATCGGCCAAGCATATGCAGGACAGACCTACTACGATGCCCTAGGAAATTACCAAGAACCCGTTCAAATCCAAGAAGACGGCTGGGCTGATTTCCCAGTCTCAGAACGCTCCGTCAGCGTATGGATTTTAGCAGACTAACTAGTAAATTAAATCGAGTAAAGAGGCTGGGACAAAAGTTCTAGCCTTTCAATTGTCTTTGGATTGTCGAGCAAGACGCAGTGGTTGAGTGGGCTCTACTACGCTGATTTCATCAGCTTTACAGCCCTACTCAACTGTGCGAAGGTGGGACAACGAAATCGAATTCTAACGAATTACCGATTTCTGTCCCACTCTCTTTCTTATATTTTATAGTAAACCACAGGTTCATTCTAACACCTTAGGAAAGCGCTGTCAATTCCTTATCTTATTCTGTTAACAAATTCATAAAAAGAAAAAACTCGCCCACTTCCATCACCGGAAATGAACGAGTTTGATTCGCTAAGAAGCCAAGGGCTCCTTTTATCTTAGCTTAATTCCGCAACAATCGCTTTGAGTTGTTCTTTGGTGTGAACACCAGCGACTTGTTTCACCACTTGGCCATCTTTTTTGAACAAGAGTGTTGGGATAGACATGATGCCAAAGTTACGAGCAGTGTTTGGATTTTCATCCACATCTATCTTAAAGATTTTCAAGTCATCTTCATGGATCTCTTCTGCCAACTGTTCCAAGATTGGTGCCTGCATCCGGCAAGGACCACACCAAGTTGCCCAAAAGTCCACCAAGACCAAGCCTTGGCTAGTTTCTTGTTCAAATGTTGCATCTGTTAGTACGTGTACCATAGTTCCTCCTTTGATCAGTGCTTTCCACTAATCTCTCATTGATAGTTCTATTCTACACCAAAATTCTAGTTTTTAGAAATATTTGCTACGTTCTCAGCCTTGGACATCTTCTTTCTTTTTCTTCCAGAAAAGAAGGCTAGACAAGAGGAGGGTACCTAACCCATAGTATCCTATCCATTCCTCTTCAGTGCCTGTTTGAGGAAGCTGACCTGCTTTTTCTTGCGCTGGAACTACTGCTTTACCCGTCTCATAGACAAATGTTTGTCCATAAGCAACAGATAGAGATTCTGATTTTACAGTTTCTTTCTCAGCCGTTTTGACGAGAGGACGAAGATTTGTACTAGCAGGACGCTCTGATCTACCATAACTTTCAGGCTTTGGAAGGACTGGCAGATGGTATTCTTCGATGGAATGAACTGCTGGTTCTACCAATTTAGCTCCTTGAATCTCAGGAAGGGCAGCATAAGCTGTATCAGCTGCATTAGGAAGATAAGTAGCTACTTGCGAACGCGTTCCTTCTACAATCGGAATGGTCGCACGGATCGAATCTGTCTTGAAGGTGACTTCGTATGGATTTTCCACTGTTAGATCTGATGGATCATAGGTATTGAAGACTAGGGCTAGCTTGTGGCCCTTTTTAACCGTATAGAGGTTTGGTTGAAGATGGACCGTATAGTCGTGGAATTCTCCAACTTTTGGCTCGATGCTATTTCTTGAGCTAGCTGAATCATAGCCAGACTCAGGGTTGGCCAGGTTGATCCATCCTTTGGCAATGACCTTGTATTTGGTCTTAATGGTCTCAAACTCTGCTACAGAGAGATTAGAAAGGTTACTTCCCATCCAGAAGCCGTCTGCTTTTTTATCTGCTTTGACGCCACCGTTGCCGACCACATCAAATTCCTCATCAGAGACGTCGACTAAAAGGGCATTGATCTGAAAGTTTTTGCCTTTCCCCTTAGCCAGGGCTGCCTTGAAGTGCACAGGGATATGCCCTTTGATGGTAGTATCTTCTGTCACTTCTGACACAAAGGTCATGTTGGCTTTTGAAGATCCTTGGCTCACAGTTTCGTTGCGTTTAGCAATCTCTATGCCAGCTCCTGCGTAGTCGCTTGAAATCGTCTCTTCCAAGCGTTTCGACTGGGCATTGAGGAAGAGGCGTTGTGAAGTCTTCCAGTTATCATAAGTGGTCCACTTGCTTGGGTCATAGTTGTTTTGAGCCAAGACAGCTGGTAATTTGTCAACTTGATTCTCTACCCCGTACAAGTAATGACTAAGCCAGGTATTCAAAAGATCATAGAAATCTTGGCCATTGGCCTGGATACCATAACCACGAGACATGGCTGCTGGATAGACGTGGTCTCCCTGGTGGAGATAGAGCTTGACATTTTGGCCTGCCTTCTTGAGGGCATCGTACATAAGTTCAAAATGCTTGGTTTTAACGTTGTCATCATTCAAGCCATGAACCAAGAGGGCACTGGTCTTGAATTTTTCAGGATGAAGGGTATAATCCCGCTCCTTCCAGACATCGCTGTAATTGCGTTCATGCGCATTTTGATCCTTGTTGAGCTGGTTGATATAGTTGGCATAATTTTGCCAAATACCTGCCCAATCGTCTTGATCAAGCATCCGCGTGCTAACGTAGAGGGAGAGCCATGAAAGGTCACTATAAGGTGCATTGCCAAACTGGGTTCCTTGGCTATTGAAATAATCATACCAAGAGGCGATTCCTGCTGCCGGAACGATAGTCTTTAGGCCTTCTACGCCTGTCGCTGCCACACCAAAGGTCGTGGTTCCAGCCCAGGATAGACCGGTCATAGCAACATTGCCAGTTGCCCAGTCTGCCTTGATTTCGACATTGCTAGTCTTATCGGTGTAGGCCTTGCGCTTGCCATTGACCCATTCGATGATATTCTTGAAGGCATTGACTTCGAGATCAGACCCTGTGGTGTTAAATCCTTCTGATCCCTTGGTACCAAGTCCTGCACTGGAGATAAAAGCATAGCCTCTGACCAAGAAATAGTCGTACCAGTTGAGATTTTCGTAGTCATAGATATACTCGTAGGGACTGTAGTAATACCAATCCGAAGCCTTGGCCTTCTTAGCCGCTTCTACTGTTGACGAGTTTCCAACTGCTTGTCGTTTAGCTGGTTGCTTCCGCAATTTCTTCATATCATAGGAGCCATCTGTCGGTAAGCCCAAACTTTCAAGGGTCACATAGTTCTCATCCAAGGTTCCTGCTACATAAGGACGTGCTTCCAAAATGGTCGCCGCCTTAAAGTCTCCCCTGGCAACTGCCTTAGGCAACTGGACAATGGCCTTTACTAAGTCCGGCTTGCCATCCGCATCTGTATCGTAATCGGTCTCTACATAGACTGGGAAGCGGACGATTTCGCTATCCTCATAGTGATAGTCTTCATTTGATTTTTCCCCAGTAGTATAAGGGAAGATGGGTTGAGCCCGCCCATTTAAAAAGAGAGGAGCTTTCTTTTCAGAGCGATAGGCATCATAGAGTTTCTTAGCAATGCTATACATATTGGTCAGCTCTTCTTGACTGACCTTGCGGTTCAAGTCCTCTTGAGTACTGATCATTCCTAGACTCTTAGCAAAGCGTTCCCGATCCGCAGCCGATTGACCGACCTGCTTGGAATCCGTCGCAGCCCACTGAAGCAATTCATCAACAGCATTTTGAACCGTTAATTCCTTATCCTTGAGCTCACTATTTGCCAAGCTTCCTGTATAAGAGGTCAAGGCTTGTCCCGTTGCTGGAGTTGATGTTCCTGTCGAAGCCGCTGGACTAGCTGGGACACCTACCCCCTGAGGTGCCTGTGGAAGGTTTGTTTTTTCAGTTACCGTCACGGTCTTTTCTTGTCCAACTGGCTGGTCAGCCTTCTCCATCTCTGCAGGACCAATTGGACTCGGTCCTGCAGGTTCAGAAACCTCTACTTCCTTCTTAGGATCCATACTTGGAGCGGATGCTGCTTGATCTGCTTGAGATTGGGAAGCTGCTCCTTCAGAAGCTACAGGCTCCGGAGCCACCTGAGTCACCACTTCTTTCGTTGGAGAAAGCTCTGCTAGGTTCTCATCTGCTGCTACCACTTGATTTAAGACAAAGGGAGCTAGCAGAAGGCTTGAAGCCACCATGGACACCACTGTTTTCTTTTTCATAAAAGAGACCTCACTATTTTGTAATCAATACAACTATTATACTATGTAAGCGCTTTTATAGCAAATTCTGAACAAGAAAAAAATCGAGGCAAATTTGCCTCGATCAAAAGATGCTTATTTCACATGATCTTTTAATTCTTCTTGAGCTTTTTGGTTAGACTCTGCTTGCTCTTTCTTCCATTTTTCAAGAGCTTTGTTGTAATCTTCGGTTGTTACAGCCTTGTCTTGAAGTTCCATACCTTTATAGACAACGTTGTCTTTCCCTTTACCACCGGTCCAGCCAAATGGTGCTGAGAATGGTACAACACGAGTCAAGAATGGACGACCAGTCTTAGAAGTGGTTGGGATGACCAAAGCACTATCAGTCAACCAAGCTTGAGCTGCAGCATATTTCTCATAACGTTTGTTAAGGTCTTGTGTTTCAGCTCCTGCTTCTGTTACCATCTTCTCAAAGTCGTAGAGACCAACTTTCTTAGCTGCCTCGTTGTTTTCGCTTGGGTCAAATCCAAGGAAGGTACGAGTGTTTTCACCAGAAGATGCTTTCAAGATATCAAGGTAAGTTGATGGGTCTTGATAGTCAGGGCTCCATCCAACGTTATCTGAGATATCCCAGTCTTCGTCTTCTGCCTTAGCAGCAAAGAGCGTCACGTTCAAGAGGTCTTCTTTAGATACCATGTGGATATCGACAACGACGTTTTCTTTTCCAAGCGTACTTTCAACCGATTGTTTGAAGGATTGAGCACGTTGAACCTTAGATTGAGTCGTTTGGTCTACTGGCATATCCAAGTGGATTGGGAATTTCACGCCATCTGCTTCAAGTGCAGATTTCGCTTTGGCAAACTCTTCTTTGGCTTGTTTTTCGTTGTAAAGACCATTCTGACCATCGTCAAGATTTGCATCTTTCCACTCGTCTCCATAAGTCACCAACTCAGATTTAACCATCTCACCGAAGGTCTTGCCATCTGCTTGAACGAATGTAGGTGGGATGTACAAGTTACGGATCAGTTTGCTTGCTCCATCTTTACCATTCGCTTGGGCAGCATAGGCTTCACGGTCAAAGGCAAAGCTGATTGATTGACGGAAGTCTTTGTTCAAAAGAGCTTTCTTAGTAGATGATTTTTCTTCATCTGTTGTTTTTGAAGTGTACTTGTAAGACTGACGGTCGATATTCACACCGATAACGAAGGTGCTGGCATCTTGAGGTGTGTAGATGATTTCATCTTTAAACTTCTTAGCTTGGTCTGTAAATCCAGGTCCAGTTGGGAACAATTTAGCAAGGCTAAGAGCATTGTCCTCAAATGAGTTCGCCAATTTACTTTGGTCTTGTCCATCATAGTATTCGAGCTTAACGTCTGTGATGTGAACATTGTCCTTATCCCAGTAGTTTTCATTCTTGCTCATCTCGATAGATGATTTAGAAGTAAAGCTCTTCAAGATGTATGGACCATTGTAAAGAAGAGAGCTAGTGTCACTTGCTTGGGCAAATTTATCCCCTTTAGATTCTACGAATTTCTCATTGATTGGGAAAGTGATCCCAAGAGTCAACTTAGAATTCCAGAAAGGCTCTGCCTGGTTCAAAGTGATTTGAAGGGTATGATCATCAACTGCTTTAATGCCTACATTTTTGAAGTCTGAAGTCTTACCTTCAACATAATCATTCAAGCCCTTGATAGAGTTTTGAATGATGTAGAGCATTTCAGACTTGTGGTCAGCGGCATACTTGATCCCTGCAACGAAGTCATCTGCTGTCACATCCGCGTACTCTTCCCCTTCCGAATCATACCATTTGGCATCATCACGAAGTTTGTAAGTATAAGTCAAGCCATCTTGAGAAACTGTCCAATCTTTAGCAAGTGAAGGAATCAAATTTCCATACTTGTCGTTTTCAAACAAACCATCGATCAAGTTTCCTGTGATTTCGTGGGTTGCAGCTTTACCAGATGTGATGTAGTTCAAGTTTTCAGGTTCTGTCTCATAGACGTAAGAGAATTTTTGACCTGACTCACTTGATTTTGAGCTTGAGCTTGATGATTTAGAACCACCAGAACATGCTGCAAGAATACCTGCTGAAAGAAGAGCTACTCCTGCAAGAGCAATGACATTTCTTTTTTTCATTGTTTACTCCTAATAAATTTTTAAGGTTGTCTTAAGATTATACCACAAAGATTTTCAGAAGAGAAGTAATTTTCTGAAAATTTATTAAATTTTGTAATTTTTCTTATCCTTAGCATTTATTAAAATGTGAACCATAGTCTACAAAGGCCTTAACATCGCTGGTTTTGCCCTCATGAAGGTCCCGAACAATTTTTGAGCCTACGATGACACCATCCGATACCTGATTAAAGCGTTGGATATCTTCTTGGGTGGAGACCCCAAATCCTGTCAGAACTGGAATAGTGGCCAAATCTCTCAAGGTCGCCAAGTGCTGATCCAAGTCATCCCGGTAATTGCCCATTTTCCCAGTAACTCCATTGATGGCTACCGCATAGATAAAGCCTTCTGCTTCTTGGATCAAGGCCTTTTGACGTTCGATGCCTGTGGTCAAGCTGACCAGGGGTACAAGGGCAATATCACTCCCTTCCAAGTAAGGTGCTATCATATCCGCATGTTCATTTGGCAAGTCGGGAATGATTAACCCTTTGACGGAGGTAGAAGCCAATTCTTTTATAAAGGCTTCAATCCCATATTGGTAGACTGGATTGATATAGGTCATGATGACCAGGGGAATCTTGGTCTCTTGTTCTTGAAGTTTTTTTACAATAGCGGTTAAGGTCACTCCCTTGGCCAAACTACGTTGCCCAGCCATTTCGATGACTGGCCCATCCGCTACAGGGTCCGACCAGGGAATCCCCACTTCAATAGCCGATGCTCCACTTTCTTCCAAGAGCTGAATGGTCTCAAAAAGCCCATCTAGTCCCTTCTCATGATCCCCCGCCATGATGTAAGGGACGAAGATCCCACGCTTGCTGTCTTTAATAGCTTGTAAATGCTGTGTTAGTGTTTTGGTCATCTCTACTTCCCTTCTGCTTCAAACCGTTCTTTCACCTGCATGACATCCTTGTCTCCGCGACCAGATAGGCAGATGATGAGATTTTGGTCCGGAGTCATTTGTGCTGCGACTTTTTGCGCTAGAGCGATAGCATGACTGGACTCCAATGCTGGAATGATCCCCTCCAAACGAGAGAGTAACTTAAATCCTTCGAGGGCTTCTTCATCCGTGATGGAATCATAGCTTGCTCGGCCAATTTCATTAAAATAGCAATGCTCTGGCCCCACACCAGGATAATCCAAACCAGCTGAGATGGAGAAAGCTTCCATGATCTGTCCATGGGCATCTTGAAGTACTTCCATCAAGGCTCCGTGAAGGATTCCTGGACGACCTTTGGCAAAGGTCGCTGCGTGTTTGTCCGTATCCAAACCAAGACCAGAGGCTTCTGCTCCGTACATGGCTACAGATTCGTCTTCTACGAAGGGGTAGAACATGCCAATGGCATTGGAGCCTCCACCGATACAGGCTAGGACCGCGTCAGGAAGTTTTCCACCCGAGACTTCAGCAAACTGACGTTTGGCTTCCTTACCAATCACGGATTGAAAATCTCGGACAACCTCTGGGAAGGGAGCTGGTCCAAGGGCTGATCCCATGATGTAGTGAGTATCATCAATCCCAGCTACCCATGCACGAAGGGCCGCATTGACCGCATCTTTTAGCACGCGCGATCCGTCTGTCACACTATGGACTTTTGCTCCCAAGAGCTCCATCCGAAAGACATTGAGGGCTTGGCGTTTGACATCTTCTTCCCCCATGTAGATGGTACACTCCATCTCAAAGAGTGCTGCTGCCGTCGCTGTTGCAACTCCGTGTTGACCAGCCCCTGTCTCCGCGATGATCTTCTTCTTGCCCATCCGTTTAGCCAGCAAGACCTGACCAAGAGCATTGTTAATCTTGTGGGCCCCTGTATGGTTGAGGTCTTCCCGTTTCAGGTAGATTTGTGCCCCACCGATGTGCTTGGAGAGGCTTTTGGCGTGGTATAGTGGAGTCTCCCGCCCTACATAATTCTTGAGCAAGTCATCCAATTCCGCTTGAAAACTTGGGTCTGCTTTGGCTTCTCTGTATGCCTTATCCAGTTCGATCACGGCTGTCATCAGGGTTTCTGGGACAAACTGGCCCCCAAATTTTCCATAAAACCCTTTTTCATCCGGTAGTTGATAGTTCATGCTTTCGCTCCTTCTATAAATGCTTTTATCTTTTCTATATCTTTGTGTCCGTCTGTTTCGACCCCCGAAGAGACATCCAAGGCATAGGGCTGAAAGGTCTCTCGAGCTTGGCGGACATTGTCCACTGTCAAGCCCCCTGCAATAAAGAAATCCTGCTGGATCTTCTGATCTTTCAGCAAGTCCCAATCAAAGGTTTGGCCACTCCCAGCTACTGGAGCATCAAAGAGCAGATATTCTGCCTGGCTTGACACTTGGGCTTCCCCATCTCTGAGCTGGATCGCGCGAATGACGGGAACTGATATATTTGGAATCTGATCTTCATCAAAATTTCCATGAATTTGAACGATATCTAAGGGAACCTGAGCAATGGCTTGCTCCAAGTCCTCTAGACTGGGTGAGACAAAGACTCCGACAATTTTTGTCTTGCCAGTCACCAGTCTCGCCAATTCGTGGGCTTGCTCCAGACTGACTTGTCGCTTGCTCTTAGCGAATACAAAGCCGATATAGTCTGCTCCTGCTAGGACAGCCGTCTCCACGGCTTCCACTGTGGACAGGCCGCATATTTTAACCTTTGTCAATTTGTAACTCCTTGACTTTTTCTGCTACATCTCCTGCTGTCATGAGGGCAGTCCCTACCAAGATCCCATTAAAGTAGGGAGCGACTAGAGCCGCATCTGACCCATTAAAAATAGCGGACTCCGATATATAAACCGGCTGGTCTTTGAAATGCGTGGACAATTCAAGACTGGTATTCAGATCCGTTTCAAAGGTGACCAGGTTCCGGTTGTTGACCCCGATAATGTCCGCCCCGATCCGATGAGCGATTTCGAGCTCAGGTAAGTTATGGGTCTCTACAAGCACTTCCAAACCTAGCCCCGTCGCAAAGTCGTAAAGTTCTTTAAGCCGGGCTTCTGGCAGGGCTGCGACAATCAAGAGAATGACCGTCGCTCCGGCATTGCGAGAGCGAACGATTTGCTTCTCATCGATGATAAAGTCCTTGGCCAAGGTTGGAATCGACACTTGGGAAGAAATCTCACGAAGGTAGTCGAGATCTCCCTTGAAAAAGACTTGGTCCGTCAGGACTGAGATCATGGCTGCCCCATTTTCTTCATAGGTCTTGGCTTGGGCGACAATATCCACATCCAAGTTAATATCCCCCATACTAGGGCTGGCTTTCTTCACCTCAGCGATGATCTGCAATTGCTCTTGATGGCTCTTGAGAAAATCATAGAGACGGTAGGTCTGACGAAGAGGCTGGAGGTCTTCCATGACCATTTGGGCCACTTCTTTTTCTTTTTGTTCTAGGATTGTCGGTAGAAAGGCTTTACTCATACTTGAACCTCTTGTAAGTGTTGCAATTTAGCAAGGGCAGAACCATCCGCAATCAAGTGACGCGCTAGCTCCACACCTTCTTTGATACTTGCGACTTTTCCATTGGCATAGAAACCAAGACCAGCATTGAGAACTGTTGTTTCCAGATAAGGGCTGGCTTCATTCTTCAAGACACTGAGGAGAATTTCTGCATTTTCCTTGGCATCGCCACCAGTTATTTCAGACAGCTCCACCTTGTCCATCCCCAGATCTTCATAGGTAAAGGTATGCTGGCTGATCTTGCCGTCTTCTAGGAGGGTATAGGTATTGGTTCCATAAAGAGCTGCCTCGTCCATATTGTCAGGACCAGTGATGACGACGGCACGTTTGCGTCCCAGTTGCTGGATGGCACGCGCGACAATCTCTTGCAACTCGACACGATAAAGCCCCATGAGTTGGGTTTCTAGATCTAATGGATTAGCAAGAGGACCGACCAGGTTCATAATGGTTGGAATCCCCATAGCTTGACGAGCAGGGCCAATGAAGCGCATAGCCGGATGCATGGTCTGCGCAAAGATAAAGGCCAAGCCAACCTCGTACAAGGCTTTAGAAAGGGTCTCTGGCGAGGCAGCCACGTTGATGCCCAGCGCTTCTAGGACATCTGCAGAGCCTGACTTAGAAGAAACAGAGCGATTACCGGCCTTAGCCATGCGGATCCCTCCAGCAGCCAAAACGAAGCAAACGGTCGTCGAAATGTTAAAGCTATAGGATTGGTCACCGCCAGTCCCACAGTTGCACATGGCATCTGAGAAGGTTTCTGGCAATACCGTCGCATGGGCCTTTAAGGCACGTACAATTCCGGTAATTTCATCTGCTGTTTCTCCCTTGGTTTTGAGTCCCATCAAAAAGGCAGCGATTTGACTTTCTGATAGTTGGTTCTGCAAGATTTGATCAAAGACCTCTTGGACCTGCTCTTGCGTCAAGTCTTGGCGATTAGAGATTTGTAAGAATAGTTCTTTCATAAGGGTTTCCTCTTGTCTTTTCTATACGTTTCAATAGAAATTTTAGCTGCTAGGAACTGCTGGTCTAGTCTAGGACGAGCTTCACAAAATTTTCGATCATTTTTAGACCATCTGGACTACCGATACTCTCAGGATGATACTGAAGTCCGTAGATGGGCAGGTTCTTGTGTTGGATGGCCATGATTTCTTGGTCGTCCGTGGTAATGGCTGTTACCTCAAATTCTTCTGGCATTTGGTCTACTACGATAGAATGGTAACGCATGATGGGCACATCATTTTCAATGTCCTTGAAAATGGGAGATGGCGTTTCAAAGGTAATCTGGCTTTGTTTGCCATGCATGACATTCTTAGCCAGGCACAACTTGCCGCCAAAGGTCTCCGCCAGGGCTTGGTGACCTAAGCAAATCCCCAACATAGGTTTCTTACCTGCAAAGTCTTTGATCATGGCTTCCATTTTCCCAGCATCTGCTGGCCAGCCTGGCCCCGGGGAGAAGACGAGGGCATCTGACACTTCCGCCTGCTCATACAAGCGCTCATCATCATTTCGCAAGACTTCGACCTCTGTAAAAGTTCCCAGGTATTGGGCCAAATTATAGGTGAAGGAATCGTAATTATCCACTAATAAAATCATTGAACATCTCCTATTCTTGTCATCGATTTTGCCTTGTTAATCGTCTCGTAAAATTCATTCTCCGGAACACTGTCGTAGACAATCCCTGCTCCAGCCTGGACGTAGGCCTTTTGATTCTTGATAATCATGGTCCGGATGGCAATGGCAAAGTCCATGTCCCCTGTCGCAGAGAGGTAACCAATAGCTCCCGCATAGACACCACGTTTTTCCTGTTCCAACTCATAAATCCGACGCATGGCCCGAATCTTAGGAGCCCCAGACACTGTTCCAGCTGGCAAGGTGGATTTGAGTGCATCGAGAGCTGTTAAGTGTGGCAGGAGTTGCCCCTTGACCACACTGGTCAGGTGCATGACATAGCGGAAATACTCGACTTCCATATACTTGGTCACTTCGACCGTCCCGTTTTGAGCGATTTTCCCGATATCATTTCGTCCCAGATCCACTAGCATGCGGTGCTCGGCTGTTTCCTTGATATCGTGAAGGAGTTCATGAGCCAGAGCTTGGTC
This sequence comes from Streptococcus sp. DFI.7.26, assembly GCF_022240605.1. Taxonomy (NCBI): domain Bacteria; kingdom Bacillati; phylum Bacillota; class Bacilli; order Lactobacillales; family Streptococcaceae; genus Streptococcus; species Streptococcus sp. DFI.7.26. The sequence continues at coordinate 17,594 of NZ_JAKOGN010000012.1, forward strand.
CTCTTCTTCCGTCGCTCCACGAGGTCGGGTTCCAGCGATTGGATTGGTGGTCACCTCTCCCTTCTTCACCGATACCAGGCTTTCAGGACTGGCCCCAATAATCTGGTAGTCGCCAAAGTCATAGAAATAGAGATAGTTGGATGGGTTGGTCACGCGCAAATTCCGGTAATAATCCAAAGGATCACCCTCAAAGTCTGCTAAGAAGCGTTGACTGAGGACACATTGGAACATATCGCCTTCACGGATCAGCTTTTTGGCCTTCTCCACCATCTCCATAAAGACTTCCTTCTCGATGTGGTTGGTGAAGTGGAGGGCCTGTAAGGCCTGAGGGGTGAACTCGTTGGGCGCTTGGGTTTGCAGATCGGTCACCACTTGCCCCAGTGATTGGCGGACCGCATCATTGCTTCGACCAGAGTAGATATTGTCTTCCACCACATAGACTTTTTCCTTCTTGTGATCAAAAATCAAATAGGACTCGTAGATGAAGAAATGCATATCTGGCGTCCCGATGGTATCCTGAGGAATGGATCCAATCTCTTCATAGACTCCAATCATATCGTAGCCTGCAAAACCGATGGCCCCACCAGCGAAAGGAAGATCAGACGTCAGCCCCTTGACCGTTACCTGGTGGAGGTAGTCAAAAGGATCTTGCTCCAGCACCTTGCCATTCTCATACAGGATGCCATCCTGATAGGTCACCTCAAATACTGGATTGTATGCCACGATAGAAAAACGGGCATTCTCCTTCTCACGCGGGATTGACTCAAGGATGACCTTATGGTCACCTTGGACACGCATGTAGGCTAGAATGGGGGTTAAGGTATCAGCTGGTAAAATTTTTTTCATAGGAATTCCTTTCTTTTCCTAGGGACAAAGCGATGCAAGTCCTAATCCAAGCACATCCAATACTCTTCAAAGTTAGCAAGCTGACCAACTTCAACAGAATACAAAAAAACTCACAGAGTAACACTCTGTGAGGGCATTAAATCAGGTTTAACACGGTACCACCTCAGTTAATGGTCAAAAGGGTAGAAAGCGACCATTATCTCTATCTCCTCTAACAAGGAGTCGCACTATAAGGGGTGCCTACCGAGAAGAATATGTGTTATCTTCTCCTACTCTAAACAATCAGCCCAATGTTCACTAACTCCGACTACCTGCTCACAATACCCGCAGGCTCCCTGAAAATCTTAGACTAGTTACTTTCTGATTTACTACATATTTTACTACTTTTTTTTGGCTTGTCAAGAATTTTTTGACAGTTTATCCTAAAAAATCTACCCAGTTAACTTGACCAGGCAGATTCAATCCTATGTTTTAACCTTGAAAACGAAGCTTATTTGACCAAGTCGCTCTTGAGATAGGCATCGACCATACGCTCTGTTGCCACCACAGAATCCACGTGGGTCCGCTCATAGGAGTGGCTAGACTCGATCCCTGCTCCGAGAAGACCATGCTTGACTTCTGCTCCTGCACTCATGGCTGCGGAGGCATCGGATCCATAGAAAGGATAGATGTCCAGTTTGTAAGGGATATTTTGCTCCTTGGCCAAGGCCACCAAGTGCTGACGGAAACCGTAGTGATAAGGACCTGAAGCATCTTTGACACAGATAGAAACGGTGTACTCGTCTGTCTGCTGGTCATCTCCCATCGCCCCCATGTCCACTGCCAAGTATTCAACCGCTTGAGCTGGGATGCTGGAGTTAGCCCCATGCCCTACTTCTTCAAAGACAGAAAAGGCAATGTGAGTCGTCACTGGTAGGGTCACGCCTTCTTCCTTGTAGAGGCGGAGGAGGTTGAGCAAGATAGCGGCGCTGACCTTGTCATCCAAATGACGAGACTTGATAAAGCCTGTATCCGTGACAATAGTCCGAGCATCAAAGCTGATAAAGTCTCCCACTTCGATCCCCAAGTCACGCGTTTCTTTTTCATTGGTCACTTTTTCATCCAAGCGCACTTCCATATTGTCCTGGGTCCGCTCCACAGTTCCCGCATCCTTGTAGACATGGCAAGAGGTTTGGTGGACAAGGATAGTACCCGAATGAGTCTTTCCTGTATTGGCCACATGGACGGTACAGTTTTCCCCTTCAATCATGTTCCAAGGGAAGCCCCCGATGCGATCCAGTTTGAGACGGCCATCTGGCTTAACTGCCCGTACGATCGCTCCAAGCGTATCCACATGGGCTGTGATGTAGCGGTGTTGCTCGTCATTTTCCCCCTTGAGGACAACGGTCACACCCCCCTTAGCCGTCCGGATCGGACTGTAGCCCATCTCTGTCAAAGTCTTGACCAAGTATGCTGCTACTTCTTCCGTATAGCCTGTCGGTGATGCGATGGCTGTGAGTTCTTTTAGATATTCAACTGTTTGATTCATGAATTTCTCCTTCAATAATCTGCTAGTACGATTATAGCACGACTGCCTTTAAAAGACTAGCAAAGCAAGACAGCAAAAAAGAGTCAGCAGATGGAAATTGCAATCTGCTGACTCTTTTCTTACTTTCGATCTTGATCCAATCTATAGCTGCAGAAACTAAGTTCCCACAGAGAAGATAGGAACATTAGCTAGTTAAACCTCCAACCAACTTATAAGCAGTTACCAAAGCATTTGTCATGGTATCACGGGTTGCTTTAAAGGATTCAATAAAGGCAGCACGGTGCTCTTCTGGGAAAAGCGTTGTATCGTCTCCAAATTGAGCAAGAGTTTCATTCAAAGAAGCCAACTCTTCATCCATCTTCTTGATACCAGGTTCCAAGGCCTTGAAATAAGATTCTTGTTCAGATTTTGGCAACTTTTCTCCCAATTCATTGGCATGCTTCTTGTAATTTTCAGCTAGTTTAGCATAAAGCGCCTTGATTTCACCGATTGTTTTCGCATTTTCAATTTCTTGATCTGTTACCAAAACAACTTCTGGAGCTGTTGCTTGAGCGCCAGATCCTGATGAAGATTGACTGGAAGAACTACTTGTATCATCCGTCAATTCAAATTTCTTTGATGAAGATGATTTCTTCTTAGATGAGGAAGACTTCTTAGAAGAAGATTTCTCCACCTTGCTTGAAGACTTCTCTGAAGAAGCCTTTGGTTTTGCAGTTTGATTTCCCGAACATGCGACCAAGGTTAAGACCGAGAGAAGGGTAATACCGCTTGCGACTAATTTTTTCATGGTTGACTCCTATTCATAATTCATTTATAGAATTATATCTAAAATTATTTCGAATGTCAAAGCATTATAATATCTTAGCTCCTTCTGCTGACGGTACATTTTTAAAGATGAGATAGACCTTCTAGCCTCTATAGTCCTTTCTTAAACTGTCGGACTTTTATCATTTGAGACAAAAGCCTTGTAAAATTAAATGGATTTAATTATAATAATTCTAAATAAGAAACCAGGAGACATATATGACTGAAACAAAACATGGTCTTGATGCTTCTTTCAACGACCGCTTAAATATTTTACGGGCAGGAGTCCTTGGAGCAAACGATGGGATCATCTCAATTGCTGGAGTTGTTATCGGGGTTGCCAGTGCGACCAGTAATCTCTGGATCATCTTCCTCTCTGGCCTCTCTGCAATTCTGGCCGGTGCCTTCTCTATGGCCGGGGGTGAATACGTGTCTGTATCGACCCAAAAGGATACAGAAGAAGCTGCTGTGAATCGGGAGCAAGCCCTTCTGGATCGGGATCCAAAAGCTGCACGCGACTCTCTCTATGCAGCCTATATTCAAAACGGCGAATGCGAAACTGCTGCTCAAATCATGACCGAGCGGGCCTTTCTCAAACACCCTCTCAAGGCCTTGGTCGAAGAAAAGTATGGCCTGGAGTTTGAAGAGTTTACCAATCCTTGGCATGCGGCCATCTCTAGTTTTGTAGCTTTTGTCCTTGGCTCTCTTCCTCCTATGCTGTCCATCCTTCTCTTTCCAAAAGAAATCCGCATTCCAGCAACAGTCTTCATCGTAGCCCTCTCCCTTCTCTTTACCGGCTACACCAGTGCCAAGCTAGGAAAAGCTCCCACCAAGCAAGCCATGATCCGTAACTTGGTCATTGGACTACTTACTATGGGTGTTACTTATCTCTTCGGACAATTGTTTAGTATCTAAAAAAGCTGAGACTTCTGTCTCAGCTCAATTTGAAGATTTAATCCTCTAAAAAACTTTCCTTAGGTGAGTACGGACGTCAGCGAACTTCGTAGAAGTTCCATGACTTAGTTTTGGACCTAAGGTTCCAAAACTCCCGAGTGCCTGAAACAATTACGTTTCAGGCACTTTTCTCACAGCGGAAAGTTTTTGTTCTACTTAAATGACTAAAAATAAAAGTCATTATTTTAATGAATCATCTAGATAGTCTATGCAAAAAGTAGTTTGCCCACTTTCTAAGAGGCTGGAACAAAAGTCCCAGCCTCTTAATTGTCTTTGGATTGTCGAGCAAGACGCAGTGGTTGAATGGGCTCTACTACGTTGATTTCATCAGCTTTTACAGCCCTACTCAACTGTGCGGAGGTGGGACGACGAAATCGAATTCTAACGAATTATCGATTTCTGTCCCACTCTCTTTTCTTATGCTTCCAATAAGGCTTGGACTTGTTTTTCCAATCCTGCGATGGCTTCGTCTGTTAAGACCAATTCACCTGTTGCCCAGGCTTCTGGGTTAACGGTTGTTCCTGTGAATTCTCCCACTACTTGGGTACGAACGAATGGTAAGAGCGCTTGGTAAGCCGCAAACATTGGCTCGTGTCCTGCATTAGCGACTGAAGAGACAGTTACGATCTTGTCTTGAAGGGCAGATGGACCACGAGTTTCTGACAGGTCAAGGGCACGGCTAAGCCAGTCGATCAGGTTTTTCACTACACCTGGAATGGCAAAGTTGTAGACTGGTGAGAAGATCCAGATGGCATCCGCAACAAGGACCGCATCACGCGCTGCTTGCACTGCTGGCAAAGTCGGTGTTTCCAAATCTTGGTTCATCATAGGGATGTCCTTGTAGTCTAAGTAAGTCACAGTTGCTTTTCCTTCAAGAAGGCTTTCTGCTTTCTGAGCCATTTGGTGGTTAAAAGATCCTTGACGAAGGGATCCGACGATAAATAAAATGTTATTCATAGCTGTTTCTTCTTTCTGTTGTAAGACTATTTATTACAAAAACTATTATACACGGCTCAGATGTAATGTCAAGAATTACAACTTGAAATATCACTAATTTTTACTATTTATTTTTTTCTCTCAAAAAGCCTAATTTATCGAGCTTTCTATAGCTTTCTGACTCGAGTCACGATCCCATCCGGATCTGTAAACGCGAGCTCACTTGAGGTCAGCCAGGTGACAGCTACCTCCTGCTCTTTTGCTCTCTCGGCGATGGCAACCAAGTCTTCTTTCTTTTCTACGTGGACGACGTAATAGGCAAGGCCAGGAAGCTGGGCTTCCCGTTTGACCAAGTGCTTGCCGGCCCATTCATTGACTGCCAAATGATGGTGGTAGACTCCAGAAGCGATCCAGCTGGCAGATGGAACAGTAAACTTATTCAATAATTCCAGCACCTTTTGGTAAAAGGCGGACGCCAATCGACTATCTCTCACGGAGAGGTGGATATGTCCCATACGGGTAGCTGACGCTATCTGGAAGGGCTCCACCTTACGCCCCATTTCATAGATCTCTTGGGCAGAGAGCTCCTCCGTCACGCCGATGATACGGCCATCCTCACGGATATCCCACTCCGCCACTGGCTTATCCCGGTAGAGCTCAATGCCATTGCCCTCTGGATCTTCAAGATAGAGAGCTTCACTGTAGCCATGGTCTGCAGCCCCCACAAAGGGAACCTTCAGCTCAGCCATATGTTTGAAGACATCCGCCAAGTCCTCCCGACTAGGTAGGAGAATAGCCATGTGGTAGAGACCATAGCTCCCTTTAACGGCTTCGGTCCGATCCGTTTGGATGAGATGAACCAAGGGCTTACCACCAGCCCCAAGAAGGACTTCCTCCTCCGTCTGAGACAACATCTCCAAGCCCAACATTTGGATGTAAAAAGCGGTCTGGCGCGCCAAATCCTTCACATTTAGTGCAACTTCTGCCAGGTAAATCTTGCTATTATAGGCGTAGGTCATAGGTGTCTCCTTGTCGGTTTTGTTGTAACTTTTTATATTACATCATTATACACTCTTTTTTGAAAGAAGCAAATAAAATAACTCGACAGAAAATCCTCCTTAGAAAACTAAGGAGGGAATTGTCTGTTAAAAGTGATGAAGAACTAGCCCTTAAACTCCTCGACAAATTTCTTGAGCTCGGCGTCTGCTTCAGGTGTCGTCCCATGAAGCTGGCTGAGCATATCTAAAAGAGAAGCTGTCTGAGTCTCAATGGTCGCGTTGGTTTGGTTGATCTTAGCCACGATATCTGTCAGTGGCTCTACTTCTTCTTCCTCAAAGGTATCCACATAGCGTGGGATATTGAGGTTGTAGTCATTCTCGACGATCTCCTCAAAGCTAGCCAGATGGGCGAACTTATCTATATCCTCTCTACTCTTATAGGCCTGGAGGATCTTCTCGATATGGGCATCCGTCATGATGTTCTGGTTCTTGCCCTTATCAAATTCCTTAGAGGCATCAATAAAGTAAACGTCCCGATTGGTCCGGTTCTTCTTGAGAATGATGACTGTCGTTGGGATGCTGGTATTGAAGAAGATATTGGCAGGAAGACCGATCACGGTATCAATGGCCCCTTCTTCTAGCAAGGCCTTGCGAATGGTTCCTTCAGCATTGCCACGGAAAAGGACCCCGTGAGGAAGGACGATGGCCATCACACCATTGTCTTGTTTCAAGTGGTAATAACCGTGCAAGAGAAAGGCGAAGTCTGCCTTGGACTGAGGCGCTAGCTTGCCAAATGGGGAGAAGCGTGGATCTTGGAGGAATCCAGAGCTTGCAGACCATTTAGCTGAGTATGGTGGGTTCATGAGAACCCCATCAAAGTTGGTCGGCTCCTGGGTCGGCCAGTCTTCATCCAGCGTATCGGCATTGTGCAAGAACTGGTTTTCCACCGGGACCCCATGTAGGATCATGTTCATCCGAGCCAGGTTATAGGTTGAGGTATTAAGCTCCTGACCAAAATACTGGACGGTTTGAGGCTGGTGAGAAAACTTCTTGGCATTGAGCAAGAGGGAGCCTGATCCCATGGTGGCATCGTAGATGGTAAAGCCTTGCTCGTCTTCACGCCCTAAAAAGGCAATCTGGGTCATGAGTTTGGCAACAGGCTGAGGTGTATAGAACTCACCTGCTTTCTTACCAGAGTCGGTCGCAAACTGACCAATCAAGTACTCATAAGCATCCCCAAGCATATCACCCGCATGACCTGCCACATCCAGCACTGCCAATTCTTTCATAACAGCAGCCACTAGCTGGTTTTGCTTTTGAGGAGTCGCCCCTAGTTTCTTGGAGTAGAGATCAATGTCTTCAAAGAGATTTTCATAGAGGTCGTCACTCTGCTCGATGTCTCGGAAGCCCTGAGCCAGATCTTCCAGCTGGAAGGTCCCTTCATTGACCCGGTCCACCAAGGCCGTAAAGGTCAAGCCTGGCTTGATGACATAGTTGAGCTCATCAGTGATGACGGAGATCAAATCCTCTTGAGAGTTAGGATCCTCATAGTAGGACCGGTAAAGCGCCAAGGCTTCATCCAGACTCTCTGTCTCCTCCTCCATGGTCTCCGCCACGAAGAAGAGCAACTTATCTGAGAGGTACTTGTAAAAGATCATCCCCAAGAGATAAGACTTATAGTCATTGGCATCCATCTTAGAGCGGAGCACGTCCGCTGAATTCCACAGGGCTTGGTAGAGCGACTGGGAGGTTTGTGTTGTTTCCATAGTAATTCTTTCTGATTTCTTTTAGACCTTTTCTTGTTCCAGTGGGACAACGGCGAGTGTCTTGCCCAGACTGGCTAAGACTTTCAAGACCGTGTCCAATTGAGGACTGGTCTTACCTGTCTCCATCCGAGCGATAACCGGTTGACTGACCCCACTGAGTTCTTCTAGTTTCTTTTGGCTAATTCCCTTTTCATGCCGAGCTTCGATCAGCTCTGTCATAATCGCAACCCGCAGATCACTTTCCAGGATTTCTTCCTTGGTGAAGAGCTCTGCTCTCACATCTTTCCAATTGCTGCCGACGGCACTATTCTTCATCTCTTAGCCCTCTTTCCTTCAAATCTTGCAACTCCCGCTTGGCTTTCTCGATCTCTCGTCTAGGTGTCTTTTGCGTCTTTTTTACAAAATGATGCAGTAAGACAAAGCTCCCATCCAACCAAGCCACGAATAAAATCCGATCCCGCAAGGGTCTCAACTCCCAGATCTCCGCATCCAGATGCTTGATGTAGGGTTGGCCAGCACGTGTTCCCTGCTGGCTCAAAAGCTCGATATAGTCGTTGAGCTTGTTGAGTTTGATCCGGCTGTCCTTGCTATCGTGACGAGCTAACTCCCTCATGTAGTCCAAGACCGGTTGATTCCCCTGTTTGTCCTTATAAAAATAAATAGCGTGCACAAAGCAACCTCTTTTCGAATTTATTATAACTCTAAAGTTATTAAAAGTAAATACTTTTAAGTTCTTAGATACTAAGGAGCACCCTTTGAAAGAATCAAAGGGACTCACTTATACTATTCGAAAAAGGATGTGCTTATGGGTTCGGGTATAGGGAATTTTTGAAGGTTAGATAAACATATCTTGTAAGAGTTTTATTCTATTAAGTTTTCCTTATTTATTTCTTTAATAAATGTGTATCCATTTTGTTCCATTTGACAAATTCTATCATTAATTTTTGATATTACAGTATCATTGTAGTCAACATATTCATGAGGAGATTCAAATAAATACCTTCCAGTCCAAATAATATATGTCTTATTTTCAGGAATTATATCATAACTACCAAATCCCATCCCATTAAAAACGATTGATTGTAGTATCCAAAAGGATAAAAATTCTCTATCACTAAAACAGTCTATTGCTTCCCAGATATAATCCTCCCACTCTTCAAATTTACCAAATTTATCAACTGAACTTAGATAAGTTATTAGGAAAAAATCTTTGCGTTTTAATGTTCTATAGTATTCAGTATTTAGTTCTAAATCTGTATAATATAGTCCTAAATCATGAAAACTAAGTATTACATGCTTTTCAATGAAATATATTATTTCTGATTGGTCTAACCCTTTTTCCTTAAGTATTTCTTCCCACTTTTCAACAATTTTAGCTCTTGTTTCATCTGTTAGAGGAGATCTTTCATATATTGGTAAATAATCATTTAGAACACCTTGGACAATGTAATCCATTGCTGGACTATCATAATATTGTAGAGATTCAGATATAACTAGGTTTAATAATTGTTCTTTCTTTTGATCAGAAAAAGTTCTGAATTCATTTGCAAGGTATTGATAAAAATCTGTTGAATTATCAGAAATTCTTAACTCTCTTCTTAACTCTTTCGAATCATCTTTAAATAAAGTATCTAACTCCTCTTTAGTTCTATTTAACGGTTCTTCATAAAGTAAATATCCCTTTCTATTTTTGGCAAAACATAAAGGATACTGTTTATTGTCTTTTTGTTGAATATCAACAAAAGTTTCTTTAATCGTAAAACCCAAACTAATCAATTCTGGGAAATCAGCTTTTTCCTTTTTTGAAATTTTAATCTTTATGTTTTCTAATAACATTTTATATAATTCTGGATAGAAAAGATAAGCATAAATAATCCAAAGCTGTTGTTCAATTTGAACATGGCCTAATTTTCCTCTGGAGAAGAATTCTTGATTCACATAATCATTAAAACGAAATCTATCTCGTAAATTTCTATTATCCGAACTAATTCTTTGCTTAAAATCATTTGATAAAACAAAATTAAATTTATTTTCCAAAGTAATAAAGTACTCTCTCCAAATATTAGAAGAGTGCAATACAATTGGCAATTCAATTTGTCGATCAATAATCTTTGATAAATAATTATCTTTATTTAAATACACTCTTTGAATATCACCAACAAAAACAATAGGTAACTTGCCATTTATTAAACTGAAAAGTTTGTAACTTTCTTCTTGCTGCTTCTCCGATATTCTATCAAAATCATCTAGAATCAGGACTTTCGAACATTTCGGTATGTTACTTAGTAAGAAACAGTATAGTTCATCTGACTTCTTCTTAAATACTTGCCATATTGCAACTATTAATGCAACTACTCCTCCTAGTTTTAAAAACATATTTTTAAAACTACCCAAATAGTCACTTAATCCTATATCAACAATATTAGTCATCAAAATTGAAACAGCGACTAATAAAACGACAAATATTCTTAGACACCAATAAATAAAAGGGTGCAGTTTTGAGAATGCTATCTCAATAGTTGTTCGGGTATCAGTCAATCTCCAAAAATCAACAGTAATAAATTTTTTTTGTGATTTTTTCTTGACCTCATTTAAAAATTCTGTCTTACCTGATCCCCAACTACCATTTAAAAAATATGTTCTACTCTCACTAAGTAAATTAGAAAAATTTTTCGCTGCATTTGAGGTATCTATATGTTCTAATACTATGAATTTTTCGTCCATATTTCACTCCCTTGTTAAATGAACATATCTTGTAAGAGTTTCTTTTTGAGAGTTTCTAGCTGAGAAATTTTTTCTTGGTGAGTAGCGATGAGGTTATCGAGGTTAGAGAAATAGGAACCGACGGCTTGTTGTTCGTATACACTCGGAGGTAAAAAGATATTCGTTTCTAATATATTCTTATTGTATAGCCGCTTTATTGTTGTCCCCTCAATTCCAGACCATTTTATTATTTCATAATATTGTTGCAAATATGAATTATCTAATTGCTGATCATGCTTTAACCACACTATATTTGAATCTTGATAATAAGCATCTTCACCGTTGTATACAACTGTTCTGCCGATACTGCCAGATGCAGATATAAGAATATCACCTATTTCAGGATAAGGATATTTTTCTTTATACTCTTTGAATTTTTCTTTGGATATAAAAGCATCAGCAGTTCCTCCAAATGTTCCAATCTTATAGAAAGGAATATCACCATTCTCACTAGTTTCATCTTTAAAAATACGTTTATTCATAGCAACAGAGCCCAAACTACCTAATGTCATTTCTTTCCACTCACCTTCAAATCCATCCAAACGTATCTCAGGAACGGTCTGTCCAGCTTTGGGAAACATCTTGGAGAGCATAGTCGCCTTAAGAGATTGGTAGTTAGCAAGATTGTGCTTGTAGCTAGCTAGAAGGTCGTCGAGGGTGCGAAAGAGGGAACCGATAGCGGATTGTTCTTCAATCTCTGGGAGACTTATTTTCTTCGAAAGCAAGTCTTCTTTGGTAATTCCTTTAATTGAAGTTCCTTGTAGTTGTGTACTTTCTTTCTGGAGCATTCTATAGATACTATAGACTATGAATTGAATATCTCCACCAAAATCTGAGAGAGACAAAAAATCTTGGCTTGTTGCATAATCTTGATCTATGATAGCTAATTTACCAACACCAACTCTGGTAACAATAGCGATAGAATTTTTAGGAATTAATTTCGCGGATGAATTTTGTAATCCTTTCTCTGAAATAAATTTTTGAGGTTTTATACAAAATAATATATCCTTCTGTAAATCCGATGATTGAATCCACGGTATAGTGCCATCCCAAAAGATCGGCTCTTTGGTACTAGGAGTTCCGCCAGTTTTGAACTGACCAGCTATATCACTAATTTTTACAAAAAGCCAATTCTTATCAAATTTATCAAATCTATATATAGGTTCTACAATTTTCATTTATTACTCTTTTCAATGCGAGAGTGAATTCGATATCCTAGCGCACTCTCGATTTTCTTCTTCCTATTTTTTAACTGTGATACCATCAAATTATTAGTATTTGGACTAATTTTATCAAATATATATTGAGAGCGCTTAGCGTAACTAATAAAATTACTCCGATAGTATTTAGATTTTCCAAAATCTGTATACAAAGAATATATCTTATGTCGGTTAGGCAATTTTGTCAGCCCTTTTCTTTTTTGTAATATTTTTGAATCATATATTAATTTTCGAGCATTTCTATAAAATTTATAGATACTCTTTTCTCTTAAACTTACATTTTTCCCATCAAACGAAAAACCCAAATAATCAATTTGGCATACTTTATCATTATGATTTTTAACAATTTTATCTTTAAAAAAGTAAGTTTTAATTTTCTCCACTTGTAAATAAATTCTATTTGTTTTTGAAAGGTTAGCAATTATTTCATTTACTTTTTCAATATAATCATCTCCATATTGTTCACTTAGTTCTTCAATATTTAAAACCAAAATAAAGTCGTCTGAATATCTTTGATAAAAACCATTGAAATTTTGCGAAATTTCAGACATACATTTATCAAAATCAATAGCATAGATATTAGCTAAGATACCACTTAAAGAGTTGCCTTGTGGAATTCCATAAGAATTCTTATTTAATTTACACTTAAATTGTTTTTGAAATTTCCTAAAATCTCTAATGCATTTAAAATAACTAATATTATTTTTTTGAACTAAGGGATTATCTGAATTATTTAAAGTATCTTTATCAATATATGCAAATTTTGTTAAAGATTTATAAATATTGTACCAGTCTGGTGGTAATTGCTTAACATTTAAGATCTTAGCCAATCTTTCTTTCAGTAATTTATGATCAAGAGTATCAAAGAAATTTTTAAAGTCTCCAACTATTATATATGAATTAGATTGTTTTTCTATAAAAGAAATCGCCTCTGCTGCAAAATTAATGTTACTTTGATGCTTTCTATTGGTTCGATATGCAACAGAATATTTATCAAGCTTTGCTTCTGTAATCCATTCGTTATAATATATATTTAAAATATTGGAGTAATATTTATATATGTAGCTATCTAGATGTCCCGCGTACATTATAGTACGTATTTTCTGTTTCACAGGCCTATTTCCCAAACTATCAGGTCCGTAACCAACATATTTTTCAGATACTTTATCATAACACAAAAAAGGAAGAAAGCTGTGGTGAGCAATCTTCTCTGGATTTACAATGTAATTCTTAACTTTATGAATAGAAACTTGTTTATCAATATGCAAATAACCTTTGCATCTATATAAATCTAAATTAATTTTTTTCATACTTCAAAAGGAGCAATATTAACAATAGGTCGGTAATCCTAAAAAGTTAATATTGCACGCTTAACTACTATTATTAACTACCGAATATTAAATAATTGCTTGTTATCTTCAGAAATGTAGAGAACAACATAAACTGTTTCACCTTTCTTGTATAGAAACACTCAATTAGAGTTTGCATAAGAGCCGAACTGAGCTCCGCAATAATTGATAAGCGAAGGTCGGATCCAAAGTGCGGAATGTAGCGCTTTGATAGTTTTACACCAGTGTACGTAGCGATGTAGATCGCTATGAAGGCGACGTAACCTAATTCGATTATACCACGAATTTCGATCGTTATCAACAAATGATTCAAAGACCAAGCTAAATCCAATATCCCATACGGCTATACCTATGGACGTTATTCATTTTATCATATATATTTAGTATAGTAAAGCAAATATTAGTTTTTAGAATACTAAATAACCCTACCTCCCCACTCTCAGTGGTTCAATCACCTCTTCGATCAGTTGGATATAGGCTTCTTTGATTTGTTTTTTGTAGCTGAGTGGGTTGAGGGCATCTGCTACTTCTGCCTTGTAGTCTTTGTAGCGTTGGCTCTTGGTCAGCTGGCTTTCGCCGGCTTGTTTTTTGGCACCTTTGCGGTAGTGTTGGATATAGTAGCGGAGTTCGTCGACTCCGATATACCAGTTTTTAGCAAAGCTTACGATATGACTATCGATGATGGATTCAATCATCTGGTCTAAGACTCTGGTGATGGATTGTCCTCGATAGCGTTCGGGCTCTTCTTGGACTTGGGTCCAAAGGTTTTGGATGATCTCCGCTAGGCTTGGATTGGTCCGGTTCAGGCTCTCGATATAGCTATCCACGGTTGCGATATCCTTGTCACTCAGGGTCTGCTCGTCATTTTCCTCCTGCTGGATCATACTCTGGATTAGCATTAGGATATAGGCATAGTTGATCTCATCGACTTGGACAGACTCTAGCTCATAGTGGATATCCAGCTCATCTTGGCTGTCCACTTCTGGATCCCTGCTCTTGATCTCCGCCAGGATATTTTGATAGAGGCCCAGATAGGCTTCGAGCTGGCTGTTGCTAAGCCCAGTTTCTCGGTAGATCTCTTCTTTATCATACTCTGAGTAGACGCGGATCGAGGCTTGGTACTTGTCAAAGACCTGATAGGCTTTGGCGACCTTGCGTAGCTGGGCTGTTGGAGCCTGCTCGAGGGCGACTCCTTCTTCTTCGAAGTCTGTAACTTGGCCTTTAAACTCTGCCCAGGCTTTTAAGAAGTTACGTTTCTCCTCTTCCCAGCTTGGTGCTAGGACCTCATTTTCTCCTCCATTGGAGTAGAGCTTGAGGGCATTGTCGACAGCTTCCTTAAAGGCTTGAGGGCACTGAAAGGTGATGATATGTCCGAAGTGTTTCTTGTCATCAAAGATCCGATTGGTCCGGCTAAAGGCCTGAATCAAGTCCTGTGGACGCATGGGCTTACGATCGATAAAGAGGGTAGAAAGACAAGGTGCATCAAAGCCTGTTAAGAGACGGTCGACCACGATGACCAGGTCCAACTGCTCATTGCGGTAGAGGTACTTGTCCTGCTTTCTAGCCAGGCGATTATTGACATCGGTGTTAAAGCCCCGCAGATCCTCTAGGCTAAAATGCGTCCCAAACTCTTGGTTGTAGTCCTCCATGACCTGCTTCATGTGGTCTTGGTAACCGATAGATTCTTCCTCATTTTCAGATACTGAGTAGGTAATGGTAAATTTTGGAAAATCTGGTAGGTATTGTTTGACCCGCTCGGAAACTTTGACCCGCTCCTTGCCAGCTAGTATGCTCTTGAGCAGATTATAATAAGCCTGTGCTCTTGGGATGGACTTGACCGTCAAGATCGCCTCATAGCTCTTTCCGACCCCTTTAGGGATATTGAGCTGTTGCTGGCTCTTATTGACGATGGCATCGAGGACCTCTAGCATGTGCTCCTTGTCCTCATAGGCCTGGTCTGGGATCTCTTCTTCTAGTAGATCTGAGATGATGGTATTGCGGTAGTCGACCTTAAAGCCCAGAACTGCTCCATCATGGATGGCTTCCTTGACTGTGTATTCATGTAGGCGATCGCCATACTGTTGGTGGGTGGTCTGAGCCAGGTCTCCCACTTGTTTGCGTTTGTTTTCCTTAAAGATAGGGGTTCCTGTAAAGCCATACCAAAGTGAGTTCTTGAAGTAGGCCTTGATCTCTTTTTGCGTCTGTGGAGTGACTGCCCGGTGGCACTCATCCACAACAAAAGCCACGCGCAGGTCCTTAATCTTCCCAGCATCCCGCTGGTACTTGCCTTCTTCGAACTTACGCATCATGGTCGTGATTTTCTGGATGGTCGTGACTACCACGCGCTTATCATTGCCCCCTAGGCGCTTGACCAGCTCATGGGTATTGTCCGTCTCGTCGATGTCGATGACATCATTGGCCGCATAAGAGAGGAAGGACGAAGTCGTCTGCTGGTCCAGGTCTCTGCGGTCAACGACAAAGATAGTCTTTTGGATCGCTGGGATCTGCAAGAGATTGCGCGCCACCTTGTAAGAAGTCAGGGTCTTACCTGAACCGGTCGTATGCCAGATATAGCCCGACTCTTGGCGACGGGAGGCTTCCTGCACAGCCTCGATGGCATGGATCTGGTAGGGACGCAAGAGGATGAGGGCTTTCTTGCTATCGTCGATGACTGAGTACTGCATGACCATCTGATGGGCCCGAGGAATGGAAAGGACCTCATGAGCAAAGCTATTGAGATCGATCATAGGTTGGTTGTCCTTGTCTACCCATTTGGTCAGGAATTGCTTATTTAGCTTGCTTTCACGGGCTGCAGCGATATAGCGTGTGTCGACTTTATTAGTCACGACAAACATCTGTAAGCTTGAGTATATGCCCCGAAACTTGCCTTCACGGTCGTACTTTTTGATCTGATGAAAGGCATCTAGAAAGGCCACTCGTGGACTCTTAAGTTCGATATGGATAAGGGGAAGGCCATTGATCAGAAGGGTCGTATCTAGCCGTCGATCCTGGTCTAGCGGGTAGGCCTTGTCGCGTTCGACTTGGTTGACCACTTCATAGCTGGACTTACCAGCTGCGATATTGTCCCGCCAGATGACCGCTAAACGGATAGTCCCTAGACTAGCATCTTCACGCTGGACTTCTACCTTGGCGATTCCATTTTCACCAGCTAGCCACTTGGCCGCTTCATAGTAGCTGACAAAGTTGAGCTGGTTCTTGATCTGGCGCTTTTCTTGCTCGGTCAAGGGATGGTCTGCCAACAATGCGACATTATTTTGCGCGAGCTTGTCAAAGAAATTGTCCCATAACTGGTATTCATTCCTGAGATCCTCGCGATAAGTCCACTGACTCTCGCCTGATGTCAACTGCTGGATCAACTGTCTTTCAATCTCAAGTTCTGGAGTTGCTACTGCCTTCATCCGTCTATCCTTTTTCTGTACATAATCTCCTATTATTATAGCATGTTTAAGAAAGAAATTAACGCTTTCAAAGCATTTTGTTGGGATTTGGCGCAAAAAAACAGGCCTTAGCCTGCTCTGTTTCTTTTCCTGTTTCTACCAAATTTTATTACTTATAAATAAGTAGATAAAATACAAAGGATAACTAAAAGGGATTAAATCGATGAGTTCAGTAAGCAAGTAAATTGCACCTGTTATAGGTGCTTTTTATTTTAATAATACTGCACTTCAATTCCATCCATAATATTTATTAAAGTATTATCGCCAATTTTTAAAGAAACCAGTTCATTTAATGATGATACCTGATATTCCTTATCTCCAATCACCACTACAATATCATGAATAGAATTAGGAAAAATCCCACAAGCTTGACCATTATAATCAAAAGAGGCGTCCCAGCCGTTATCATATAAGGCTTGTAAATCATCTAATATCGCCATAAAAAAACCTTTCCCATAGTGATTTGATAGGTGAAAGCGCCTGGATTGTTCTGAGCACTAAGTTGCGTCTTTTGAGTTCAGCCATGATAGCCTCTTCATCTTCTTTTGAAAATGTGGTAAACCTCAAATTTGATAGTTCTTCGTCTGTCATCTCAGATGGCATGATCTTAGGAGAACTTAACTCCATTGAGTCAA
The DNA here is from genome assembly GCF_022240605.1 of Streptococcus sp. DFI.7.26. Classification (NCBI taxonomy): domain Bacteria; kingdom Bacillati; phylum Bacillota; class Bacilli; order Lactobacillales; family Streptococcaceae; genus Streptococcus; species Streptococcus sp. DFI.7.26. The sequence goes on from NZ_JAKOGN010000012.1 coordinate 34,851, forward strand.
TCTGAGTAAATGCCTCTGATAAATCCATATTAAACCTCTCTGTTACTAAGGATATCATTCTCAAAATATTCATAAGGAGTGCTATTGACATCAACAAGCAAGGAGTCCATATCCTCGGCATTGTCCGAGGCATCGCAATAAACCTCTACAAAACCTCTAACTACCACGCCATGTTTTAGCGTGATGACTACGTCTGTACGGTTGAATTCCCAGAGCCTCATTTTAACTACTCATTTCAATATTGGCGAATTGCTTTGCTTTTTTGTAGTATGGCATTAGGAAAGTGATGAATCCTTGCTTATCACTTGGATCATGTTCCTCTAAAAACATCATCAGCTCAAAGTCATTGAGAGCGTCAAACATTTCAGGGTTTTCATTATACCAAGCCTCGGCAAACTCCTCATTTTCTCCCAAAAGAGCGTTAAACTTAAAGGAAAAGTCCCAAAAATTATCAATCTGGCCAGTGACTGCTTGCTGTAGCATGTCTAATACTTGTTGACTGTATCTCATCGCCCACCCCTCCTAATAAAAGCATTATAACATACCTAACTTACTAAAGTACAATATACCCTAACAAGCGCTTCATTTTTTTAAAGAAACAAAAATAAAGCGTAGGATTACTCATATGCTAACAAAGTGCCCTCTCGATAGATTTTAGCAAAATCCAGGAGCATCTCTGCTTTGAGATAGCTATTAGCAATTTATAATAAATCGGTCATAGGAAACTAAAAAGGTAGTAAAAAGAAGAAAGCACTCTAGGATAGAGGCCTAAAGTGCTTATTCTCAAGGCTTTATAGTCTGTTACATTTAAAAAGGTATTACAACATTTTGTTGGTTTTTCGCGCAAAAAAACGAACCTGGTCTGGTTCGTTCTTTCTTAGTCTAGTTGGATTCCTTTTTCTGCTAGATTATCCAGACATTCTTTAAGGTAAGTAGCCTGGTGCTCGGGATAGATAGGGGTGTTCAAGCCTTCCTCTTCTAATTCTGAATAAACTGGGCAGGTCTTGCCTCGGTAGGTCGACTCCCACCACTCTGAGCTGACCTTATAGCCACGAGCGGTCATCTCCTCCATGATCAGGCGGTGATAAGCATAGAGACGATAGGGCGAGTAGTCAAAGACATAGTTGACCGTCGCGTGCTTTTTTCCCCAGCCATTGCCCCTTAGGGCGCAGCATTCCCGGTGTTGGCCTAGGAGCTGGGGACGAGGGAGTTTGGGAATCAAGTCTTGGTGCCAGAGTCTCATCTATTGGCCTCCTAGTAGCGTCGAGTCTTGTAAGTAGCGATTCGGGTAGCGCTTAAGGAGCGCTTGAACCCCCTTGATGAGATCCTCTTGGCTAGCTTGACCATGCTGGTATTTCTCAAGTAGCAGCATGAAATCTGTCTTTTCCTCAGCTGTTGCCTGCTTTTTGAAATAGCCCCAGATATGCTGGAAGGCATTGGAGACCTGGCCACGATTTTCCGGCAAGGCCTGTGCTTGCTGGATCAGGTCCTCGACGTGGCTGACCTCCACCTGGTCTTGCTTGAGGTATTCCCGGATTTCCTTGTAGATATTACTGGAACGACTCAGCACCAGGTATTTATTTTTCGCCCACAGGACTTGACAGTGATGTTTTTGATCCACTCTTGTCTCCTTTTGATCTTTTCTATGAATAGTCCTCCCATTATACCATGGAAATGAGTGAAGTCATAAAAAAAGCGGACCTACAAGGCACGTTTTTTCTCTCCGCTTTATCTATCAAAGGGAAGCTTTTAACTGTTCTATCCTGAGATTAGAAAATAAAGAGGAAGGGGCTCAAAACGAATTGAACACGGGCTGCGGATTGTTTCAAAAGCACAAAATACATTAGTACTAAATCCAAGACCCAGTAGCTGACTGAATTCTTCTTTTGACTTTATCCGCAAACGCCCTTTGTATCTTGATTTAGTCATGGAACTTCTTCGAAGTTCGCTGACGTCCGATCTCACCTAAGGAAAGTTTCAGAGATAACATTATCCATAAGCAAAAAGCCTGAGCCAACGCTCAGACTTTTTTGTGTTAATCAATTTCGAGACCACCGGTGTAGAGGCGGTAATAAGTTCCGCGTTCTGCCATCAAGGAAGCGTGGTTACCTCGCTCGATGATGCGTCCCTTGTCCATGACCATGATCACATCCGAGTTGACGATGGTTGAGAGACGGTGGGCGATGACAAAGACAGTCCGTCCTGCCATCAGGCGATCCATCCCCTCTTGGACCATCTTTTCTGTCCGTGAATCGATTGAGGAGGTCGCTTCATCAAGGATCAAGACCGGCGCATTGGCCAAGGCAGCACGCGCAATGGCAATCAACTGACGTTGACCGTTTGAGAGACCGGCTCCATCATCGTTCAAGACGGTATCGTAGCCTTGGTCCAAATGTTTGACGAAGGAATCCACATTGGCAATGCGGGCTGCTTCCAGGATTTCCTCCCGGGTCGCATCTGATCGACCATAGGCGATATTTTCTGCGATGGTTCCAGTGAAGAGGTGGGTATCCTGCAAGACGATCCCTAGCGAGCGACGGAGCGAAGCCTTCTCGATCAGCTTCACATCGATCCCATCATAGGTGATAGATCCTGATTGGATATCGTAGAAACGGTTGATCAAGTTGGTAATGGTGGTCTTTCCTGCTCCTGTCGCACCGACGAAGGCCACCTTTTGCCCCTTGTCTGCGTAGAGGTTGATATCGTATAGGATTTGGTTCTTCTCATTGTAGGAGAAGTCTACATTTGTAAAGACGACATTTCCGACCAGTTTGACTAGTTCGTAGTCGCCATTTTCCCGAGGGTGTTTCCAAGCCCAGAGGTTGGTCTTCTTATCAGTGATGACCATGCGACCATCGACCTCTTCATAGTTGACCAAGGTGACTTTCCCTTCATCCACTTCGACTTCTTCATCCAAGAGATCAAAGATCCGATCTCCCCCAGCAAGAGCCATGAGGACAAAGTTCAACTGTTGCGATACTTGGGTGATAGGTCCGTTGAAGGAACGGTTGAGCTGGAGGAAGGCCATGAGTCCACCAATGGTGAGGCCACTGATACCATTCAAGGCAAAGATCCCACCGACTAGTGAAGTCAAGACGAAGGAGACATTTCCCAGGTTCCCCAAGATAGGCATCAAGACATTGGCATAGCGGTTGGCCTGATAAGATGATTCAAAAAGTTGGTCATTAATCCGCTCAAAGGCTTCAATACTTTCTTTTTCATGAACGAAGGCCTTGACCACTTTTTGACCAGACATCATCTCTTCGATAAAACCATTTTCAATCCCTAAGTTCTTTTGCTGATCGGCGAAATAGCGACCAGATTTGCCAGAGATATCTTTGATGACATAGGCCATGACTCCGACCATCAAAAGAACGAGAAGGAAAAGGAGAGGGCTGATCATGATCATGCTGACAGCTACCCCGATAATGGTAATGGCAGACTGCAAGAGCTGCGGGATAGACTGCTCGATCGCTTGGCGAAGAGCATCGATGTCATTGGTGTAGATCGACATAATATCCCCGTGTTGGTGGGTATCGAAGTACTTGACAGGGAGCTTTTGCATGCGGGCAAAGAGCTGGTTCCGTAGCGAGCGAAGCGTATCCTGAGAGACTGTCGCCATAATGAGGGAAAAACCATAGTTGGCCAAAACTCCCAAGATACCGACTACTGCCAGCATCATCAAGAAGCTGAGGAGAGGCCCAAAATCCTTGCTTCCACTATCCAACATGGGTTGGATGTATTGGTCCACCAAGGCCCGGATAGAGGAGGTAATATAGACCGTAGAGAGGGAGGCTGCCACAATGAGGACAGCCGCTAAGAGAAGGACAAACTTATACTGTTTCCACATATAGTCTAGCAAGCGCACCAGAGAGCCCCAGCTGGCTTTTTTCTTATTCTTCATCTGCTTGTCCTCCTTTCCCTTGGGTTTGCATGTCATAGACTTCACGGTAGATGGCATTGCTCTCGAGCAGTTCTTGGTGAGTACCGATGGCATCGATCTTCCCATCATTCATGACCACGATCCGGTCTGCATCTTGGATAGAAGAGATCCGTTGACCAATGATGATCTTGGTCGTATCCTTGAGACTAGACGCCAGTCCTTGACGGATCAGACTATCCGTCTTGGTATCGACAGCCGAGGTCGAATCATCCAAGATCAAAATCTTTGGATTCATCAAGAGAGCGCGGGCGATACAGAGACGTTGGCGCTGACCACCTGAGACATTGGCTCCACCACGTTCGATCATGGTATCATAGCCATCCTTAAAGTTCTGGATAAATTCATCCGCTTGAGCGATCTTACAAGCTTCCACGATTTCTTCGTCCGTCGCGTCCTTATTTCCCCAGCGCATATTTTCCTTGATGGTACCGGAGAAGAGGACATTGGTCTGAAGCACCATGGCAACTTGCTTGCGCAAATGGTCTAGATCATAGTTTCGCACATCCTGACCAGCTACCTTGACGCTACCAGACTCTACATCATAGAGACGAGGGATGAGCTGGACCAGACTAGACTTACCAGAACCAGTCCCCCCAAGGATTCCGATGACTTCACCCGAGCGAATGCTGAGGTTGATATCGGACAAGACATGGGCCTTGTCGCCATTTTCGTCTGTGTAGGCAAAGTCCACATGGTCGAAGGTAATAGATCCATCTGCTACTTCTGTCAGACCATTCTCAGGAGAGACGATGGTTGACTCTGTCCCAAGCACTTCATTGATCCGCTCCACTGATGCCATAGAGATCGAGAGCATGACGAAGATCATCATAAACATCATGAGAGACATGAGGATAGTCATAACGTACGCAAACATAGAGGTCAACTCACCTGTCGTAAAGCTACCAGCCACAATGAGTTGCGCCCCGATCCAAGAGATTAAGATAAAGGATGCATACAAGGACAGCATCATGGCTGGACTACTCAAGATCACGATACGAATGGCCTTCATGAACATGTTGTAGATCAAGCGAGAAGCCTTCTTAAACTTAACCGTCTCTTCTTCTTCTTTGACATAGGACTTGACCACGCGCATATTGGTAATATTTTCCTGGATGCTGTTGTTCAAGTTATCATAGGCCTCGAAGACCTTGGTAAAGAGTGGATAGACAATCTTCGTAATCACACCCAAGACCAGACCCAAGAAAAGGGTGATCCCTACAAAGATCATGGCCATCTGCGGATTGATCAAGTAGCTAGCAACAATGGCAAAGATCAAGTTGAGCGGTGCACGCACACAGATCCGGATGACCATCTGATAGGAGTTCTGCACATTGGTCACGTCCGTCATCATCCGGGTTACTAGACCACCTGAGGAGAAGCTATCGATGTTTTCAAAGGAGAAGGTTTGGATCTTTTTGAAGATCGCCTTCCGTAGATTTTTAGCAAATCCGGCTGATGCAAAAGCCCCGTAGCGAGCCGACTGCATCCCACAGAAAAGAGAGAGAAAGGCGAAGACCAACATGAGGAGACCATAAGTAAGAACCGTGGTCATATCCCCCTTCTGAACCCCCTTGTCCAGAAGCGTCGCCATGATAAAGGGAATAGAAATCTCAAACATGACCTCAAACACCATATAGAGTGAGGCTAGAACTGAGGGTTTCTTGTATTCCTTGATTTCAGCAATCAATGACTGAAGCATAGATACCTCCTAAAATACTAGTTAGTACAGTTTTCGTCAGCAAGACGTCCATTCCCAAACAAAAAGAAAATCATTTGAAGAGATCGGCCATCTCTGCATGCGAAAGCTATGGAAACAGAAAGCGCCCTGACAGCGTTACTGTAGGGACGACTTTCATTATTCATAACAGTTATTATAGCTTAACGATGGATAAAAATCAAACTTTTAGTCAGTCCTTACCAAATAGACTTACACTCTTCTGGAGACAAGTTCCTACTCTTCACTGGTACTGAGAGACACCAAGCTCAGGAAGCGATCAAAGTAGGTCTTGTTCTTCTTCAAGTTTTTCTTCAGGCTTTGCGCCGCTGCTACTTCATCCGTGATGATCCCATCAACCGGCCGTTGAAGGTAGGCCGTTAACTTTTGCTCATCATTGATGGTCCAGACATAGAGCTCTTTTTTCATCTCATGGGCCTGGGTTACCAAATCCTCCTGATAAGAAAAGTCTTCGATCGCAAAGAAGTCGACTGAGGCGTTTTCAAATTGACCAAACTGAATCGGAATGACATAACCGGTCTTAATCTCCGGAGCTTTCTTCTCCACCTTTTCCATCACCGACAGATCCAAGGACATGGTTGGATAGTCCTTTTCAACTCCCAACTCCTTCATTTTTTGGACGAAGAGATCTACATAATTCTCTGGTTCTGCACCGTGAGGCTTGAGCTCAACCAAGAGGGGCATCTTCAGCTCCTTGGCCCGGGTGACAAACTCCTCAAAGGAGGGGATATGACTGGTATGACCATCCTGTTGGATCTTCAATCCCTGTACCTCAGCCAACGTCATATCTTTGACATCCTTGTCCACTCCAGCCAAGCGTTTGAGATTGTAATCATGCATGACGACGAATTGATGGTCCTTGGTCAAGAGGATATCCATCTCGACATAGGAAGCCTTCTCCTTGGCAGCCGACTCGAGTGCTTCGAGAGAATTTTCTACACCCTTGGCCACATAGCCACGATGGGCTACGATTTTTACCTGGTCATTGACCTCTAAGGTCGCTAAGTCATATGCGGCCATCCCTGACTGAGCCAAGAGGAAAAGAAAGGTCAGGACAAAGAGTCCCTTCATCTTCCGAGAGCCCCGAGTCTTGATGACCGAACGACTTGGAGCTTCCCAACCATTGTCCAGGATGATTCCCAAGGTTCCCAGTTTAGACATGACAGAAAAGAGGAAAATGTAGAGGCGGATCAAGACCAAAAAGATAGTCTGCACCCAGATATGCTGGCCCGTTTTGTCCAGCTGACTAGACGCAAAGACCAGGCCAAGGATCAAGAGAATGCCCGTTACAGAGAGGATAAACTCAAAGGAGAAGATCCGCAAGATAAGTCGAACCCCACCTTTTTTAGTCATCTCCCAGCTCTTACGCATGGCAGCCCCAAAAGGCAACTCTTCAATCACGATATTGGGTACCGTATAGATGAGACGCAGATTGAGATAGATCAGAAGCACTTGAACTATGAAGAGACCGATGGCCCCAGCGGTCGTCTTGGAAAACTCCCCTGTGATGAAGTTCGGAATATAGAGACCATCCGTCAGAGTGGAACCAATGAAGAGACCCGCTACAGGCAGAGTCAGAACCATATAAAAGAGAAAATGCAACAGATTCCAACCGCTAAAATCCTTTAAGCGACCAAAAGACTGGCGAAATACCTTTTTAAAAGACAGGTGCTGATCTGTACGAGACAGATAGATCAGGGCGATCATGGTCCGCATCTCCAGCATAAAGAGAAAGGCGAAGACGATGGCAAAGAGAATCAAAGCCACTAGACTCAGAGGATTGGTCAAGGTCGTGAGGATATTGTTCTTGTCAATGTTGGACTCACCCGATAAGAGGAGGGCCAGTTGAAAGACCCAACTCAAGGCCGCAGCCCCTATACCAACTACAAACTGCAAAAGAATCCCCACAGAGATAAAGGACCATTTATTGCGCCAGATTAAGTAAAAGGCCCCTTTCAGGTCCTGCCAATAACTCCGTTTCATGCTGTCTCTCTTTCATTTCTTTTATTCCCCTAGAATAGCGGAAAAGCCTCTCCCTGTCAATGATTCTACAAGAAAAAGGCTGGGACAAAAGTCCTAGCCTCTCAATTATTTTTTGATTGTCGAGCAAGACGCAGTGGTTGAGTGGGCTCTACTACGCTGATTTCATCAG
>NZ_JAKOGN010000013.1:0-41742 GCF_022240605.1 Streptococcus sp. DFI.7.26
ATTAGTATATCACGTCCATAAATACTTGTCAATATCTTTTTTCTATTTTTTTAAAAAAGTTTTTCTTTTTTAAAAAAATAGAAAACGAGAAGCGTATTCTTCTCGTTTTCTTATGATTATACAAGTTCTTTATATTTTTTCTGTTCTGCTTTATTTGCCCAAACGTAATGTCCAGGTTTGATTTCAACCATTTCTGGTTTGTCGGTTGAATAATCATGCTGATCAGGATCATAAACTTTCAGAACTTTTTTGCGTTCTAGAATTGGATCTGGAATTGGAACAGCAGATAGTAGAGATTGTGTGTATGGATGAATTGGATTATTAAACAATTCTTCCGTTTCAGCTACTTCTACAATAACTCCTTTGTAAATAACCGCAATACGATCAGAGATAAATCGAACAACTGAAAGATCGTGTGCGATAAAGAGATAGGTCAAGCCCAACTCTTTTTGGAATTTCTTAAGGAGATTTAAAACTTGCGCACGTACGGATACGTCAAGGGCTGAAATTGGTTCATCTGCGATAACAAATTCTGGTTCCATTACCAAGGCACGAGCAATCCCAATCCGCTGGCGTTGTCCACCAGAAAATTCGTGAGGATAACGAGTTAAATGCTCTGCTAGAAGCCCCACTTCATGCATAATCTCTTTTACTTTACGTACTCGGTCTTCTTCATTTTCGAATAGGTGATAATTGTACAAACCTTCTGAAATAATGTAGTCGACCGTTGCACGCTCATTCAAACTTGCTGCCGGGTCTTGGAAGATCATTTGAATTTTTCGGATTAATTCATTTTCATCCTTACGCGATTGCTTCCCATTGATTTTTTTACCATCATACAGGATGTCACCTGCACTAGTGTCATTCAAACCAATGATTGCACGACCAATTGTTGTCTTCCCACTACCAGACTCACCAACAAGAGAAAATGTTTCCCCTTTGTTAATGAAGAAATTTGCATTCTTTACAGCTACAAATTTTTTATTTCCTTCACCGAAGGAAATTTCTAGATCTTTAACTTCTATTAATTTTTCTGTCATTTCCTTCTCCTAGTCCTTGATTGTAGTGAATCCCATTTTCGCACTGATCTTTTCATGAAGATTATCAATAATTTCTGGTTTATTGACTTTTGGTGCATCTTCATGTAAGAGCCATGTTTTAGCCCAATGTGTATCTGAAACGTTGAAGACTGGTGGATGTTCCTCGAAATCAATTTGCATCGCATAGTCTGAACGCAAAGCAAAGGCATCCCCTTTTACTGGTGAATACAATGATGGAGGAGTCCCTGGGATAGAATATAAATCACCTTTAGAGGTAGACAATTGTGGCAAACTTGAAAGGAGACTCCATGTATAAGGATGTCTTGGATCGTAGAAGATTTCTTCTACTTTACCAAATTCTACAATTTCACCAGCATACATTACAGCAACCTTATCTGCAATACTTGCGACTACACCTAAGTCGTGGGTAATAAAGATTGTTGTAAAGTTATATTCTTTTTGCAATGATTTCAACAAGTCAATGATCTGGGCTTGGATGGTTACGTCAAGGGCCGTTGTTGGCTCGTCACAGATCAAGATATCCGGACGACAAGCAAGCGCAATAGCAATAACGATCCGTTGACGCATCCCGCCTGAATATTGGAAAGGATATTCATCAAAACGACGTTCCGCTTCTGGGATTCCCACCTTTTCCATATAATCAATGGCCATTTCTCTGGCTTCTTTGGCACTCTTGCCTTGGTGTTTAATAATAACTTCCGTAATTTGTGATCCGATTGTATTAATCGGGTCCAAACTGGTCATTGGATCTTGGAAGATTGTTGCAATTTTTGCACCACGGATATCTTCCCAGTCTTTGTTTGACTTGAGTTCTGTTAATTCTTGCCCACGATAATTAATGTTACCATTGGCAATTCGGCCGTTGTCTTCTAACATTCCTGTGAAGGTTTTTGTCAGAACAGATTTACCAGAACCTGATTCACCAACAAGTGCCATGACTTCACCTTCAACAAGGTCTAAGGACACATTGCGAATGGCTGTTAAGACACGATCCCGAACATCAAATTCTACTACGATATCGCGAGCAGATAAGATTACATTTTTATCATTTGTCATACCTACTCCTCCTATCTATGTGTACGTGGATCGCTGGCATCTGCAAGGTTTTGTCCAACGATATAGAATGACAAGGATACCAAGACTAAGACTGTCAATGGAATCCAGAAAAGATACGCATTGGTTGTTACGTTTTGTGAGTAGTCTGAAATCAGACGACCTAAACTTGGAACTGTAATTGGCAATCCCAATCCAAAGAAGGAAAGGAAGGCTTCAGTTGAAATAAAGGCTGGCAACAATTGAGTTGTCGTCGTCACAATAACAGATACCAACTGCGGCAAAATATTTTTTGTCACGATTTTTAGAGTTGGAGTCCCCAAAGTACGGCTGGCCAAATTGTACTCTAAATCACGGTAACGCATAATTTGGACACGGATAGAATAAGCAATCCCAATCCATCCTGTTACCGTCATCGCCAAAATCAAGTTCCAGAAACCAGCACCGATTGAGTAAGTCAAGACAATAACAATCAACATGAATGGAACGTTTGAAATAACGTTATAAACTTCCATCATGAAGCGGTCGATTGATTTTGACACACCCCAAATCCCACCAATCACTACACCAATCACAACGTTGATCAAGGTAGCAATAAAAGAGATGATAATCGAATTGCGGGCACCAAACCAAACTCCATCAAACAACGATTTACCATTGTTATCTGTACCAAAGAAAGCTTTGGCACTTGGAGGATTCAAACGAGCAGTGAAATCATTTACTTTACTTACATCATTGTAATCAAAGTTTGAAAACATTGGATAAACAAAACTCATCAAGAGAATCCCCACCAAGACTGCTAACATAAAAATGGTTGATTTCTTTTTGAAAAATTGGCGAAATACTGATTTCCAGTAGGAGTACGACGGCGCATCAATTGTTTCAGAGGCAAAGTCGTCACGTTCAACAAATTGGAATTTCTTTTTATCGATTGTAGACATTATTTGCCTCCTTTCTTAGTTGTCAATTTGATACGAGGGTCTACCATAACCATGAGAATATCACCGGCCATCGCTCCAAATACAGCAAGAACGGTGAAGATGAAGACAAGACCCACCACCATAGTATTATTCGATGCTTTGATGGAATCAATCAACATTTTACCCATACCAGGGAAGGCAAAGACAGTTTCTGTCAAGGTAGCTCCTGAGATAACCAAGACCAATTGAACAGGAATACCTGTAACGATTGGAACCATTGCATTCTTGAAAATATGCTTGCGTGAAATTTCTTTTTCGGAAAGTCCTTTAGCACGTGCAAAACGGACAAAGTCTTGTGAGTGCAAGTCAATCATATAACGACGAATCCAAACAGCCAAACCTGGAGCGGTCAATAGTCCCAGGATGACAGAAGGAAGAACGTACGATCTCCAGTCCTGAGCTCCTAAGACTGGGAAAGAGTCTGGAAGACCAATTGTTGAACCAACCAAGCGGACGATGTAGACCAAGGCAATCGTTGGAAGAGCCATCATCAATGTCAAGACAGCTGTTGAGGCACTATCAAACCATGTGTTCTTCAACAAGGCCATGTATGATCCCAATGGAATTGCGATCAAGTAAGCAATTGCAATCCCGATCAAGCCGATAATAGAAGAGCTCACAATCATGGATGGATTTTCATAGTTGCTCAAAGTTGCTGTATAAGCATCTCCTTCACCAAAGCGGGCAATATCTTGAGCATCTGCCTTGCTTGGTGATTTGTAAGTACGTGAGTAGATATCGATAGAAGATTCTTTTTTCCCTGTTGGGAAGTTTACTTCACTCTTCTTGGTAGTACCTTGTCCTTGTGTAATAACCTGAAGAACCGGCGTATTTGAATAAGTTGGATAAGATTCACCCAAGTTTAACGATACAAAATTTTGATGAACGAACGGGAATTGACCATTGAAATACAAAAGATATTTATGTTTAGTCCCCGAACCAACTACTGACCAACCAATAGCTGGATCATTTTCAATGCGAATATAGCGTTCAAGTTTTGGATTGGAAGCATCTTTGATGACATTTGGATGATCAATCTGAATCAGGTTGCCGTAGAATCCAATAACACGTTCAAAGACAGGGACTTCACGAGTTGCGTAAAAGCCTTTGTTTTCAGGGAAACGTTTCAATACCCAGCCATTTCCAAGATTAGAAATGTACTTTTTGTAGATCTTTTCGTTTTCTTTAGTAGGCTCTACAGTTACTGATGAGTCTTCCTTGCTTGCTTTTTCTTTCAAAGCTTTTGAATCAAGATATTCTATATACCCCATACGATCATAGACTGTGTTTTCATAATTGATTTTAGAATCCTTAGTCTTTGCAATCTTATTGTAGTTAGGGTCGTTTTTGAAAATTAAATTTCTTGGGGTTAGCGTATAAATAATTGTATACGTCAATGTCGTAACTAAAAAGATCGACACTAACGAACGTAAAATACGCATAAATATATATTTTTTCATATTCCGTTCCTTTAATGTTCAAAAGAACTTTCTCCCCTATTAGAGAAAGTTCTGATGAAGGTGATTATTTAACGTGTTTTTCTAGTTCTTGCTGAGCTTTTTTATTTGAATCAGCTTTTTCTTTCAACCATTTTTCACGTTCTTGATCATATTGTTTTTTAGTGACAGGTTCATCTTGAACTTCAACATATTTGAAATAAGTTGATCCTTTGTTACCTGTTTGTGATGATGGTCCAGAGAATGGAACTACTTTTGAAACAACTGTTCCAGCACCTGAACTTGTCATAGTTGGAATCACTAATGCGCTATCTGTTAACCAAGCTTGAGCTGCTGCAAATTTGTCGTAACGAGTCACTACATCTTGAGTTTCTTTTTCTGCATCATCAAGCAATTTCGCAAATTCATCTAAACCGACTGCTTTAGCAGAAGCATTGTCGACACCACCAGCAAATCCAAGGTAAGTCTTAGTTTGGTCTGGTGAAGATGGTTGCAAGGTGTCAAGGTAAGTAGATGGATCATCGTAGTCTGGATTCCATCCTACAAGCCCTTGAAGATCCCAGTCAGTTTCTGCAGCTGATGGTACGTTCAATGTAATGTTCAAGACTTCATCTTGGTCCATCATTTGAAGGTCCACAACAACGTTTTCTGTACCAAGTGTTTCTTCAACTGATTGTTTGAAGGATTGCATCCGTGACACAAAGTTTGTTGAGTTTTGTGCAACCGGAACATCCAAGTGGATTGGGAATTGAACACCATCTTTTTGGAGTTCAGCTTTTGCTTTTTCAAACTGAGCTTTTGCTTTTTCCTTGCTATAAAGTCCGTTTTGACCGTCTGCAAGATTCACACCACTCCATTGATCTCCATAAGTTTGCAACTTGTCTGCTACTACATCACCAAAGTCTTTACCATTTACTTGAACAAAGGCAGGTGCGGTGTACATGTTCCGAATAGCAGCCTTAGCATAGTCTTTACCATTGACTTGCGCTGAATAATTCTCACGGTTCAAGGCAAAGGTGATGGCTTGACGGAAATTCTTGTTTAAGATAGCTTTCTTAGTAGAAGATTTCTGCTCATCTGAAGTTTTAGATGTGTGGTTGTAGGCTTGACGGTCAATGTTGAAACCTAAGACTGCTACACCAGAACCAGGCTGTGTGTTGTAGATATTATCTTTGTATTTTTCTTCAACAGACGCAAAGTTTGAACTTGCTGGGAAGAGACGAGCAACTGTGTATGATCCATCACTAAAGCCACGCGCCAATGAATCTTGGTCTGATCCATCATAATAAGACAATTTGATCTTGTCGATATGAACGTTGTCTTTATCCCAATAATCTTCGTTTTTCTCAAAAGTAATTTCTGATTTAGAAGTGATTGATTTCAAAAGGAATGGACCATTGAACAAGATTGATTTGACATTACCTGGCTGACCAAATTCATCACCCTTGCTCTTCAAGAATTCTGTACTAATTGGGAAAAGAACCCCATTAGTTGTTTTTGAATTCCAGAAAGTTTCTGGTTGGTTCAAAGTATACTCAAGGGTATAGTCATCTACTGCTTTGACTCCAACCTCAGAGAAATCTGAAATTTTTCCTTCTGAGTAATCTTTCAATCCTTTGATTGAGTCTTTTACCAATGGAAGAGATTCTGACTTCTTGTCCGCCGCATGCTTCAATCCAGTAACAAAGTCATGAGCTGTTACTTCCCCATGCTCTTCACCATCAGCATCATACCATTTAACACCCTTACGGATTTTGTAGGTATAGGTCAAACCGTCTTTTGAAACAGACCAATCTTCAGCAATAGATGGTACAAGGTTTCCGTATTTGTCGTTCTCCAACAAACCATCTACACCGTTTGTTGTAATATCGTGTACGGAAGCTTTTGAAGATACAGTGTAATCCAAAGTTGTTGGATCATCTGTATAAACATAGCCATATGTTGTATCTTTTTTTGATGCAGACTTGCTATCTTTTGAGCCAGAACATGCTGCAAGGAAAGTTGCTGCGAGCAATGTTACTCCGGCAAATGCAAAAACTTTACTTTTTTTCATTTTGAGTCTCCATTTTATTGAATTTAGATAGAATTATAGCATAAGTGAGACAAAAAGTAAACTAAATTTTCTGAATATTTGGCAAGCGAAAGGAGCCACTAAGCGGAGGACTGTCTAAAAAATCAATCCTTTTTAGTGGCTCCTTCCCCTACTTGAACTTATGCGTTCTTACTTTCCCAGCTATTTCGATTCGATGTGGTTCTTTAATTCTTCTTGGGCTTTTTTATTGGATTCAGCCTTTTCTTTCAACCATTTTTCTTTACTTGCATCGTAATCCTTTGTCTTGATGACTTCTTCTGAAAGTTCAAGATATTTATAGTTGGTTCCTGTACCTTTTGTTCCAACCCATGAAGCCGCACGACTATATGGAACAGTCCGTTGCAACATTGGAGTTCCACCATTTGAAACAGTCGGCAAGATCAATGAACTATCGGTTAGCCATGCTTGAGCAGCTGCGTATTTCTCATAGCGTACAGCTTGATCATTCACTTCAGCATTGGCATCTTTTAAGAGCTCTGCATACTTCCCAAAGTCAACTGCTGTAATAGCAGGGCTGTTTGAACCTGCATCCACACCTAGATAGTAGAAAACCGAACCGCTAACAGGACTTAAACTCTCTAAATAAGTAGATGGATCTTGGTAGTCTGGAACCCATCCTCCGCCTGCAAGGTCATAATCTTTCTCAGCAGCAGTGTCTGTAAAGTAGGTAATATTGTTAAAGTCATCATCAGATAATTTCTGAATATCTACGACAACATTGTCTGCACCAAGAACAGCTTCTACGGATTGTTTGAAGGAGCTAGCTTGTTGTACCTGACTGTTATCTGTCTGGCTAACAACGTAATCCAAATGAATTGGGAATTGTACCCCTTCTTTTTGCAGTTGTTCTTTTGCTTTTGCAAATTCAGCCTTGGCTTTTTCTTGATTGTAGAGAGTGGTTTGGGCATCATCTAGATTTACGTCTTTCCACTCATCCCCATAGGTCACCAATTGTTTCTCAACAACCTTACCGAACTCTTCACCATTTACTTGAACAAAAGTCGGCGGAACCAAGGTGTTTCGAAGAATCTTGGTCGCTGCATCTGCGCCAGATGTTTGAGCAGCATAGGCTTCACGGTCAAAGGCAAAGTTGACAGCTTGACGGAAATCCTTGTTTAAAATCGCTTGTTTTGTAGACGATTTTTGAGCATCTGTCGTTTTGGCTGTATGATTATACTTCTGACGATCGATGTTGAAGCCTAGATAGTAAGATGTACCATATTGAACACCATAAACAATATTATCACCAAATTTCTTTTTCACACTCTTATAAGTGGAGCTATTTGGCATTACCGTCGCAAATGAATATTGTCCATTCTCAAATTTCTTGATGACTGATTCTGGATCTGATCCGTCATTGTAAGTCAACTTCACATTATCAATATGAACATTCTTTTCATCATAGTATTCTTTATTTTTTACAAGTTCAATTTGAGATTTTGAAGTTAAATTCTTCAAATAATAGGGACCGTTATAGAGAATACTACTTGGTTTTAAAGAACCAAAGTCTTTTCCTTGAGATTCTAAGAAAGCTGCGTTAACTGGGAAAAGGACGCCTGATGTCGTCTTAGAATTCCAAAAGCTTTCTGGGCGTTCCAAGGTATATTGAACGGTGTAATCATCTAGGGCTTTCACGCCAACTGTCTTGAAATCTGTTGTTTCACCCTTGGCATAGGCATCCAAACCTTTAATGGAGTTTTGGATTAAGAAGAGACCTTCTGATTTTGATTCCACAGCATGTTTGATTCCTGTCACAAAATCGTGAGCTGTTACAGCACCATACTCTTCCCCTTCACTGGTGTACCATTTAGCATCTTTTCGAAGTTTATAAGTATAGACCAAGCCATCTTCTGAAACTGTCCAGTCTTCTGCCAAACTTGGGATTAAATTTCCATATTTATCATTTTCTAACAAACCATCAACAAGGTTACTTGTAATATCAGACGTCGTTGTACGAGTCGATGCAATGTAGTCCAATGTATTTGGATCTGTTGAATAAATATAAGAATAAGTAGATTGATTGCTGCTTCCACCACCGCAGGCTGTCAATAGAAGAGCGCTGGCTAGAGAAACACCGGCCAGTACGAACCGTTTATTTACTTTCATCACTATCTCCTTATGTTAGGTTTTCTACCATTATACACTATTTCTTCCATTTTACCAACTATCTTTCAAATTTGCCTATGACCTTTGAGTCCTAATAGAGCAAAATAGGATTAGAGCAGTTGCCTTCTTTTATGATACAATAGTAGAGACAAAAAACAATCGAGGATTCAAACGTGAAAAAAATAATCACCTTACTTCTTTGTCTAATACTTGCGCTTCTCAGTACGTATCCTGTAAAAGCGGAGGACCTAGACCTTGGAGCCCAGCATGCTATTGCGATTGATGGGACAACAGGTAAAATACTCTATGAAAAAAATAGTGATGAGAAAAAAGAGGTTGGCGGAATCAGCAACCTTTTGACCACTTATCTCGTTTACGAAGCCATTCAGCAAGGAAAAATCTCTTTAACTGATGATGTGGATATTTCTGATAAAGCCTATCAACTGACAGCTGTTGAAGGAATCAGCAACGTTCCCATGGAAGCCCGTAAATACAAGGTTAAGGACTTGCTCACTGCTCTCCTCGTATCAAACGCCAATAGTGCCGCCATCGCCTTAGCTGAAAAAGTAGCTGGTAGCGAAGAAAAATTCGTCCTCCTCATGAAAGCAAAGCTCAAAGATTGGGGAATTACAGATGCGACGATTGTGAATGCTAGTGGATTGAACCAATCTATCATTGATGGGGATGAGGAAAATAAAAAGAAAAATACCGAAAATAAGCTGAGCGCTTATGATGTGGCAGTCATCGCAAAACATCTTCTAGAAGACTTTCCTGAAGTTACAAAAATCACCTCCCTCTCCCATGCAGAATTTGCTGGAATTCAATTGGAGAGTAGCAACTATATGCTGGAAAACATGCCCAACTATCGAGCTGGGGTGGATGGTCTAAAAACTGGAAATTCCGAAAAAGGAGGGATCTCATTTGTCGCTTCTACTAATCAAAATGGGATTCGAATGATTACCGTTGTCATTGGTGTTGAGGCAATCGATGGTGACCCTTACGCACGATTTGTTGCAACAGCCAACCTGATGAATTATGTGAGCCAAAACTTCGTTCCAAGCCTCATTGTCAGCAAAGGCGAAGCTTACAACAACAGTAAATCAACGGTTCACGATGGCAAGAAAACAAACGCCACTGCTGTCGCCAAGGATGACTTCATCGTGATTGAACGACAAGGAAGCCAAGCAGAAGCTAAAATCACCTTTAAAAGTAGCCAATCTTCATTTAGCGCTCCTATAAAGAAAGGTACTTCTCTTGGAACCCTTACCTACACTGATCCAGAACCCATCGGTCGAGGGTATATCGAAGGTAAAGCCCCTAGTATGGAAATGGTGAGCGGAGAAAATATCCAAAAAAGTTTCTTCTTAAAGGTGTGGTGGAATCAATTTGTTCGTTACGTCAACGAAAAACTATAAATGATCATAAACAAAAAAAGAGGTCACCCTCTTTTTTTGTTTATTCAATTCCGTCAACAGAACTTCTATCGAACTTCGAAATAAGGAAAAGCAGTATCGCTGTCTATTGGATGAGTCGGGATTTCTTGTTCAATCACCGCACGCCAACCTGCTACCAATTCTTCAAAAGATAAGCTAGTTTCAGGTGTAGCTGTTGTTAGCTTCCGACCAAACCAAGCCATGGTCGCCGTTTCTAATTGAAGCATGGCATAGCTAATCACAGGAACATTGGCAGCTTCGTAATTTTCATTGACTGCACGGGCTACAGCTGGGGCTTGAGGCAAGAGTTGAAGGCGGATTTTTTCTACAAGTTCTGGATCCAATTCTTGCCAAGAAATTAATTTCCCATCGATTTGATAATACAAATCAAATGTTTCTTGACCCGGCTTAAAATTCACTAGCATAAAGGCACGATCCGCTTTATCAGGACCGCCAACAGCCTTCACAGCATTGATCAAGAGATTTTGTTCCATCTGTCTCCAATAATCATCTGCTTCTTCAGCTAGATCAATTGTAAAGGGTGGAACAATTTCCTCAACAGGAATTTCGCCCTTATTCGTTTTTTCAACATTACCAAATAATTTTTTTAAGAATCCCATTTTGCTTCTCCTTTTATCCCCTTAACCGACAGATCCTTCCATTTCATAGCTAATCAAGCGGTTGAGCTCAACTGCATATTCCATTGGAAGTTCTTTAGTGAAAGGCTCTACAAATCCCATGACGATCATTTCAGTCGCTTCTGATTCTGATAAACCACGGCTCATGAGGTAATAGAGTTGCTCTTCTGATATCTTAGATACTTTGGCTTCGTGTTCCAAAGCAACTTGTGAATTGTGAATTTCATTAAATGGGATGGTGTCAGATGCAGACAAGTCATCCATGATAATGGTATCACACTCAATGTGACTGACAGATTTCGCTGAATCTTTATTGAAGGTCACTTGTCCACGATAGTCAACCTTTCCTCCACCTTTCGCGATGGATTTTGAGACGATTGAAGAGCTAGTATGTGGAGCATTGTGGATCATTTTAGCACCTGTATCTTGGTGTTGCCCCGCATTTGCAAAGGCGATAGAAAGCATGGTCCCACGCGCACCTTCTCCATCCAGATAAACAGACGGGTATTTCATGGTCGTTTTAGCCCCGAGGTTTCCATCAATCCATTCAACTGTCGCATCTTTAGTCGCTTTGGCCCGTTTGGTTACCAAATTATAGACATTGTCGGACCAGTTTTGGATAGTCGTGTAACGCATATAAGCGCCATCCAAGGCAAAAATTTCGACAATGGCAGCGTGCAAGCTATTGCTTGAATAAGTCGGTGCTGTACATCCTTCTACATAGTGGACGCTAGCGCCTTCATCAACAATAATCAAAGTCCGCTCAAACTGACCTGTATTTTCATTATTAATCCGGAAGTAGGTCTGCAAAGGAACATCGACCTTAACACCCTTCGGCACATAGATAAAGGTTCCACCTGACCAAACAGCTGAGTTGAGGGCTGCCAACTTATTATCCGTTGGAGGTACTAACTTAGCAAAGTATTGCTTAAACAAGTCTGGGTATTCCTTCAAAGCCGAATCTGTATCGGTAAAAATGATTCCGAGCTTTTGGAATTCTTCCTTCATGTTATGGTAAACTACTTCAGACTCATACTGAGCAGCTGCTCCGGCCAGGTAAGCACGCTCTGCTTCTGGAATACCAATCCGTTCAAATGTTTCCTTAATTTTTTCAGGCACTTCATCCCAGCTACGTGCAGGTTTATCAGATGGTTTTTGATAATAAATCAAATCATCAAAATCAATATCTGACAAGTCCGCTCCCCAAGTTTGCATCGGCATTTTTTTAAATGCTTCATAAGACTTCAAACGGAACTCCAGCATCCATTCTGGCTCATTTTTCGCAGCAGACAACTCGCGAATAACCGATTCATTCAACCCTTTTCCTGTTGACAAGATTGGGTCTACATCATCGTGAAAGCCAAATTTATATTCACCAAGATCAATTGGTTTTGGTTCTACTCTTTCTTCTGTCATATCTTTCCTTTCATTTTCTTTATTAGCGCTCTTTCCATGGGATTACTCTTCTAGTCTGGACCATCAGAACCCGAATGTTGATAGCATTTCTCACCAGAAGCTCGGTTAAAAAACAGACTTGAATCTTCATCACTTATATTCATCATTAGGCTTGAGCATCGATTGCTTTTTTGAGAGCATTCCAAGCCAGGGTCGAGCACTTGATCCGTTGTGGAAATTTAGCAACCCCAGCTAAAAAGGCTGCATCTCCCAACTGGTCTTGACGGGCATCTTCTTTGCCTTGGACCATTTCTGAAAAAATAGTCGCCAACTCTAGCACTTCTTCCTTGGATTTTCCTAGGACAACGTCCGTCATCATACTAGCAGAAGCCGTCGAAATCGTACAACCTGAGTTGACAAAGGCAATGTCCTTGACTAGTCCTTCATCATCAAACTGAACAGACAAACTAATCACATCGCCACAGGTTGGATTGTTTAAGTTGATTTGTTCAACCCCTTCAATCTTTCCATGGTGGTGGGGATTTTTTGAATGGTCAGCTACTACAGCCATATAGAGGCTATCTAATTTAGAAAGTGCCATTGAAAAACTCCTTTGTTTTTATCAGCGCTTCTACAAGCTTATCACAGTCTTCCTTTGTATTGTAGAGATAAAAGCTAGCTCGAGCAGTCGCTGGAACCTCCAAATACTGGATTAAAGGTTGAGCACAATGGTGGCCTGCCCGAACGGCAACCCCTTCATAATCCAAGGCAGTCGCAAGATCATGAGGATGCAGATTCCCTAAGTTGAAGGAAATCACCCCAGAGCGTTTCGCTAAATCTTGGGAGCCATAGATTTTCAAGCCTTCAATTGCTTGAAGTTTGGGAAAGACGTAGGCAATCAAGTCTTGCTCGTGATGCTCAATGGCATCCATGCCAATAGCCTCCAAATAATCAATCGCCGCAGCTAAACCAATAGCACCAGCCATATTTGGAGTCCCTGCTTCGAATTTCCAAGGGAGTTCCTTCCAAGTTGCGGATTGTTCATAGACAAAGTCAATCATTTCCCCACCAAATTCAACAGGTGACATTTGGTTGAGATAGTGCTCTTTTCCATACAAGACTCCAATTCCTGTCGGTCCAGCCATTTTATGTCCGGAAAAGACAAAGAAGTCTGCATCTAGTTTTTGAACATCAATTTTCATATGGGGGACTGATTGGGCCCCATCCACTACCATAATGGCTCCTTTTTCATGGGCCAATTGAGCGAGTTCCTGGATAGGATTGATCACCCCGAGAACGTTAGAAGCATGGGTAATGGAAACAAATTTGGTTCGATCTGTCAATTTTTCTCGGAAATCCTCTAGATCCAGACCACCGTCTTTCAAGTAGGCATAGACCAACTTCGCCCCTGTCTTCCGACAAGCTTCCTGCCAAGGAAGGATGTTGGAATGGTGTTCCATAATAGAGATGAGGACCTCATCCCCCTCTTCGAGGATTTCCTCTGCAAACCGCCCAATCCAGTTCAAACCTGTCGTAGTCCCCCTCGTAAACAAGACCTCTTTGGTCGAGGAAGCGTTTATAAAACGACGGACCGTTTCTCTTGCTGCTTCATAGGACGCGGTCGCCCGTTCGGCCAAGGTATGAACCCCGCGGTGAACATTGGCATTATCCTCTTGGTAATAGCGATTCACCGCTTCTAGGATAGCTTTTGGTTTTTGTGTCGTCGCTGCATTATCTAAATAGACAAGCGGCTCATCATTCACTATTTGATCTAAAATCGGGAAATCTTTCCGAATCTTTTCGACATCTATCATGTTTATCTCTTCAATAATTTATCTTCAATGGTTTGGATCATTTCTTCACGAACTTCTTGGACTGGAATCTCCACGATCACCGATCCAAGGAAACCACGAACCACTAGGCGTTCTGCAGTTGCCTGATCCAAGCCACGGCTCATGAGGTAGTACATGTCTTCTGGATCTACCTGACCGATAGAAGCTGCGTGACCTGCAGTCACATCATTTTCATCGATCAAAAGAATTGGGTTGGCATCGGAACGAGCTTGGTCAGAAAGCATTAACACACGGCTTTCTTGTTGGGCATCTGCCCCTTTTGCTCCCTTGATAATGTGGCCAATCCCGTTGAAGGTCAAGGTTGCCTTTTCAAGAATGACACCATGTTGGAGAATGTTCCCTACCGAATTGCAACCATAGTTGGTTACGCGGGTATCAATCCCTTGTACCTGACGACCACTAGATAGGGCTACGACCTTAAGGTCTGCATGGCTGCCGTTTCCTATCAAGTCACTATCAAAGTCAGCAACGACATTTCCTTCGTTCATGACACCGATCGCCCAGTCAATGCTAGCATCCTTGCCTAGTTTTCCACGGCGGCTAATGTAGGCAGTGACATTCTCACCAAGACGATCAATCGCAGCAAACTTCACTTGCGCACCTGAACGGGCAATGACTTCTACTGTGATATTAGCAGTTGCCTTGGCACTACTTTCTCCACGTGACTCTAACCGTTCAAGGTAACTAATCTTACTGTTCTTACCAGCGATAATCAAGATGTGCTTGTTAAATGGCACATCGCTATCACTATCCTGGTAGAAGACACCCTCGATTGGCTCCGCGATTTCTACATGATCTGGAATATAGAGAACAGCTCCACTATTGAAATAAGCTGTGTGGTAGGCTGCCAACTTGTCATCATCATATTTAACGGATGACATGAAAAATTCCTCTACGACCTCTGGAATTACTTCCAGGGCTGAGTGGAAGTCTGTAAAGATGACTCCCTGGTTGGCCAAGTCAACTGGAATCTGTTCAAATACTGTATGGGTTCCATGCTGAACCAATTTTAATTGATTGTCAATCGCAGTAAAGTCTGGCACAGCCGTGAGCGGCTCACTTTCTGTGATCGTTCCATCGCCAAGATTCCAACGATGAAATTTCACGCGTTCAATCACGGGTAGTTCTAAATCATCAATTTTATCAAAAGCCTTCTGGCGCAATTCCTGCAACCATTGGGGCTCTGCATGCATTTCTGAAAAAAGTTTGATATTTTCTTTGGTCATTTACTCCTCCTCAAAGATCCTGTTCAGTTTTGGACACAAGATTAGAGTTCTTCTTTGTAGTCGTAACCTAACTCTTCTGCTAATTTCGCGTATCCTTCACGCTCCAAACGCACAGCAAGTTCAGGACCACCTGAAAGGACGACACGACCTTCCATCATCACGTGAACTACATCAGGAGTAATGTAGTTTAAAAGACGTTGGTAGTGGGTAATAATCATGGCACCAAAACCTTCGCCACGCATTTCATTAACACCTTTTGAAACCACTTTAAGGGCATCGATATCCAAACCAGAGTCAATCTCATCAAGGAGGGCAAACTTCGGTTCCAACATCAACAATTGCAGAATTTCATTGCGTTTCTTCTCACCACCTGAGAAACCTTCGTTCAAATAGCGTTCTGCCATTTCTTCCTTCATATTGAGGAGTTCCATTTTCTGGTCCAATTTTGTGATAAAATCACGAACAGAAATTTTTTCGTCCTCTTCTTTGCCAGCATTCATGGCTGCACGAAGGAATTCAGCATTGGTAATCCCTGGAATTTCTGATGGGTATTGCATAGCCAAGAAAAGGCCCATGCGAGCACGTTCATCCACTTCCAATTCAAGGATATTCACTCCATCAAATAGAATTTCACCCTTGGTCACTTCATAGTTTGGATTCCCCATGATGGCTGCAGATAGGGTTGATTTCCCTGTCCCGTTAGGTCCCATGATGGCTGCAATTTCCCCTGTTTTAAGGGTCAAGTTTACGCCTTTTAAAATTTCCTTGCCTTCAATTTCTACATGAAGATCTTTAATCTCTAATACTGACATTTGTATTCCTTTCTGCTATAGAGTTTTGTCTTATCTAGTATAACAAAAAAAAGCCTAAAAGGCTTTTCTGGTGTTTAGAATCGTTCTTATTTAGTCTTGTTTTTTCTATTTTTTCGAACTTCCTCTCGATAGGCAGAATTTCCTATATAGCGTAAGCAATTTAGGAGCGGACTATGGTTAGGACCTAGGACTCCAATCAATTCTGCTAATAATTCAACTCCTAATACCAAACCGATGACAAGCAGAACGCCACCAATACGAGTCGAAATATTCAATAGAAGAGAAATCATAGCAAAAATCATCGAAATTCCATAGATGACCAAGACGGTTCCACGATGCGTTAAGCCCAAAGAAAGTAGGCGATGGTGCAAGTGATTACGGTCTGGGGCATAGAACTTCTGACCAGAGAGAGTCCGACGAACAATCGCTAAAAAGGTATCCGTAATGGGAACTCCCAAGATAATCATCGGCGTAACAACTGCAACAGCCGTCGCATTCTTAAGACCTTGCAAGGATAAAACAGAGATCATAAAACCAATGAAGAGGGCTCCTGTATCCCCTAAATAAAGAATCGCTGGATGATAATTAAAGGGGAAGAAACCAGCAATGGCCATGACTAAGACAAAAATCGTCATAGTCAGAAAGAGATTGGGCACTGGGAGAAAGAAATGAGAAACAATCCCCATCGTCACCAAGGAAATAATCGAAACCCCACTGACCAGGCCATCCAAACCATCAATCAAATTGACTGCATTGGTAATCGAAATGATCCAAATGACTGTTAAAATATAGGACAACCAGGGATCAAAATGAAGAAATGGCCCTCCAAAAGGGATCTTGAAATCATTTAAGCGAAAATCTGTAAAGAACCAGATCACACTGGCCCCTAGGAAAATCCCCAACATCTTTAACCGCGGTGATAATTCTTTTATATCATCGATTAAACCAGTCAGGCCAATGATCCATCCTCCAACAACAACTGGTAAAGTATAGGTCAGATATGATGTCTTAGCTACATAGCCTTTGGTAATCATCGGTAGCAATACCACGGTTGCAATGGTGAAAGCAAGAAGAATGGCTAAACCACCAGCGCTGGGCATTGGTTTTTTATTGATCCGACGCGCATTTGGATAGTCTACGGCATCTATTTTAAAGGCCAGTAACCTCACAAAGGGAGTTAGAATCAAACTGATCAAAAAAGTTGCAATCAGGACCAGGATAAATTGTAATGGAAAAGTAATCATACCAAATTAACCTTTTGAAGTTCGTGAATAGCATCTGAGACGAGCAAGAGATGGCCATGTTCCTGGAGGACAGCTCTAGTAGTATCTGTATCTTCCGCATATTCACGCATGGTTGCCAAGAGCCAACCTGGATAATCTTGCGGGCACCCTTCCAAATCAATCAAGACGGTTAAATAGTAAACCCCGTCCATTTTATAAAGTTCCGAAGTCTCGACCGCATAATGAACTGTTTTTGTAAACCGAATCACTTCTTCTAACTGAGAAAACTGGAGGATATAATAAATATACCGTGTATCTACTGGATGATTCGGTGTATCTTCTTCTGAAAGCTGATTCTCATCAGCCAATTCCTCAGCTTCTAAATGACGGATAGCATCGCCGTCTCCCTTACTCTTTTCAGAGATGGTTTTTTCCAAGGTCTTGATAAATTCGTCCGGAGACATTTGCGACAATTCTTCCATATCAGGCAAGTCGGAAAAATCTTCAAAATTTAGATGCTGGTCAATTTTTGATTTGGTCACAAAAACATCGAGCTTATCCGGCTTAGGAGTCACTCGGAAACTCAACATGCCACTGTCTAAGAAGCTTTCTGGCATTTCCAATTCATCTAAGATGGTATAGAAAAATTCTTCTGTTTTTTCTTGAGGCACCAAAAAATCGGCCATTTCCATGCCTCGTTCCTCTAAATCCTCTAATTGAATCGTGATTTTAATGGTTGAATCACTGATTTGCTTCATCTTCATGACTGCACCTCATACTGTTAGTCTTTCTATTATACTAAAAAGGGACATATTTTTCAAAACATGACCCCCACCTCAGATATGAAAAAACCTTAAACAAAAGAGCACTTCCTCCCCCCTCAAACATAGCCATTTGAAGTGAAAGAAGAAGCACTCCTATCTTATGATTAGATAAAGATTTTAATTACTGCATAGACCAGCAAAATCGCTCCCAAAACAATCCGATATTTTCCAAAAACCGTGAAGTCATGAGTTTTAACATAATCTGTCAAGAAGCGAATTGCTACCATACTGACTCCGAAGGCAACTGCCATAGCGACCAAAAGGATCGTCCCTTGGCTGAAACTTAAAGCATTTCCTCCCAAGACAAACTTAGCGACCTTTAATAGGCTAGCTCCAAACATGGCAGGAATCCCCAGATAGAAGGTAAATTCTGTCACAACAGAACGGCTAACTCCATTGACCAAACCACCTACAATCGTTGCACCTGACCGACTGGTCCCTGGGAAAAGTGACAAGACTTGGAACAAACCAATATAGAGAGCAGTCTTATAAGGCAACTTGTGTAATTCCGTCACTTCTGGTTCTACTTGCTCTCGTTTTTCAAGGTAAATAAAGGCCCACCCATAGGTGATCAGCATGATGGCTACAGAAAAAGAGTTATGAAAATGAGCTTCAAACCAATCATCTAATTTAAAGACAAAGAGCAAAGGCAGGGTCGCCACAGCAACCTTGGCCCACAATTGCCAAGTCCGTCTCACCTCTTTTTTCGATTTTCCAGGCTTAAAGGGATAAAGCTTGTCGAAGTAAATCACGACGACGGCAATAATAGCACCAAGCTGAATAACGACATTAAACATCTCCATAAAGGCAGGGTTTTGATCCTTAAACTGAATAAAGTCTTGGATCAAAATCAAATGACCTGTACTTGAGATTGGAAGCCACTCGGTGACTCCTTCAACGATTCCAAAAAGAATCGCTTTTATCACTTCAATGATAAACATCTTCTTCTCCTAAACTTACATTTGCTATATTATAACACATTTCTAGCCATAGAACCAGATGCGCTTGCAAGGATGCATAGACTAAAAAAGTGAGGTAGATCCTACCTCACTTCTCTAAAATTGTAACTACAACTGTGGCTAGCTAGCACTTGTGCGACTCTAAAAAGCACCGAAGCCACCGCCACCACCGCCACCAGAGAAGCCACCACCAGAACTACCGCTTGAAGATACTGTAAAATGACTAGCAGTTGTCGCGGTCGTTCCATAAGTAGATAAGAGATGGCTGGAATGGATCAGATTACTACGAAATGGAGTGTAGACATAGGCATCCATACTTGGGTTATCCAAGTGGATTTGACGAAGCTTCATCACTTTACTTACTTGATCTGCAAAACCAAATAGAGTAGCATAGACTAATAAGCGATTCCATAAAACCAGCGATTGAACTTCTGCTTCTTCCAAATGAGCGATATCCCGCAACATATTACGGAAGCTATCCCAGTAATAGCGCTGTTCTGCACCGAGGTCCGTTGGGACTCCATCCCGTCGATAGAGGGTGAACTTCCCTTGGAAGGATGCTGGAAGAATCCACATCACCAACACATAGATCACACAAAAGATAGAGAGCCAATTCAAGATGAAATAAGCAATTAGACCGGCTACCAAAGCAATGCTCCATGCTGCCCATCCAAAGAAGAGGCACATACGGCCTGCACGTTCCTCCCCTGCCTCTAAAGGACGGTAGTAAGGAGAAAGGGCAAAGGTTTGGATCTTTTGTTGAACTGCCTGAGCGACACGAGAAATCGCTGCATCAATCCGATCTTGCGCTTGTTTTCCACGCTTGCGAATAGCATCTTGATCTTTTTCAGAGGCATATTTATAGAGAGAATCCGAAATTTCATAATCTGAAAACAAGTCATCTGTTCTACAATATTTTTGAGAACCGAAAGCTAGTCTAAGAAATTCGCGCTCAAATTCATCCAATGTATCTTCATTTTGAATGGTTAAAACTGTATGAGTGTCGTATTGCTCACAGATGATATTTTTTCGATCAATCAAATCAAGTAAGGTTGCTTGCACCAACTGATCAAATTTAAAGACGCCCCGAGCGTGTTTTTTGGTTGGAGAAATCTCATCTAGCTCTGTAGAGTATACAATCGAGGCCATTAGTAGAGGCGCAACGTCATTTGGAATCTCATACAAGCGGCTATTTTTTGGGAAAACTCTGGTAGAAGTCACAGATTGTATGAATCGATGACGATAATAAATAGCAAGAAGAAGGAAGAACAGAATAAGGATTGGGAGTAGGACCTTCATAAATAGGCGAATCCAGGTCCGTTTTTGAACAATTCCTGCTTCCGTCCGATGATAGTTGGACTCCTCCATCAAACCTGTATCGCGATAGGATTCCCCAAAGGAAGCTATATCCGATTTCCGCCAGTAAGCATAAATCTCAACACCTTCTTTTCGTTTCAGATTCTCTAGAGTAGCCTTATAGTTTGCTTCTTCTTTCTGAACAGTTGCCTCAGCCCCCATATAAGCCGTATTGATATTCAGTTCCGATT
Organism: Streptococcus sp. DFI.7.26; assembly: GCF_022240605.1. Classification (NCBI taxonomy): domain Bacteria; kingdom Bacillati; phylum Bacillota; class Bacilli; order Lactobacillales; family Streptococcaceae; genus Streptococcus; species Streptococcus sp. DFI.7.26. Next base: position 20,660 of record NZ_JAKOGN010000013.1, read on the forward strand.
TTGAGGCAGCTGTGGCAAATTTCGGGATAACCTGTAACTCTACTTTTTTGACCTCTTGATCCCCATCACTGATTGGTTTCCAGTTCAATAATAGGATATCTTGGTGAACATAGAGCAAGTTTTTTAAGCGCCAGGTAACCTTTATCTTGACAGTATCCCCTGCACTTCCACCGTTATAAATCTTTACCTGATAACCATCGCCTAAATTATGAACTTCTGGTTCTTGCGACAAGGTTCTACCTTCCACTTCCACCAAAGGAGGAATTACTATTTCAAAACCTTGAGGCATTTTACCAGCACTTCCTAAGGTGACATATTGACCATTATAGGAAGTTGTAAAATGATAGACCAATTCTTCCTCATAGGTAGCATCATCCCAAGTTTCCAAGGTAAGAGTCCCCCGATAAGACTGAACCTCATAGGAAGGACCATCCGCTTTTACAAAACCTGTTATAAATAGACAGGCCATCACTGCCAATAGAACATACAGAATTTTTTTCATTTCCCCTATACTCCTTTGGTTTATTATAGCATTTTTTCATGAAAAGGTTATCAGGTTTGAAAAGTAGACCAATTTCCTGTACAATAAGATGATACTATTTATAAAGGAAGAGGAGACTACATGAAAAAAACAATTTATGCTCTCTTTACCGGACTACTTTTGTGTCTGGGAATGAGCCATATTGTCAAAGCAGATGAGTATCTCCGGATTGGAATGGAGGCTGCGTATGCTCCTTTCAACTGGACTCAAGAAGATGATTCAAATGGAGCCGTAAAGATTGATGGCACCAACCAATATGCCAACGGGTACGATGTTCAAATCGCCAAAAAAGTTGCTGAGGGACTAGGTAAAAAACCTCTGATCGTAAAAACATCTTGGAACGGACTAATTCCAGCCCTCACTTCTGGGAAAATCGATATGATCATCGCCGGGATGAGTCCTACTGCTGAGCGCAAAAAAGAGGTTGCCTTTTCTAATAGCTACTATACTAGTGAGCCAGTCATGCTAGTTCGCAAAGATGGAAACTATGCGAATGCCACTAGTTTAGATGACTTTAAGGATGCCAAGGTCACCTCTCAACAAGGGGTCTACCTCTACTCGCTCATCTCCCAACTCAAGGGTGCAAAACAAGAAACTGCAATGGGAGACTTTGCTCAAATGCGCCAAGCTTTAGAATCTGGTGTTATTGATGCCTATGTTTCTGAGCGTCCAGAAGCCTTGACAGCTGAGTCCGCTAATTCAAAATTTAAGATGATCCAATTCAAAAAAGGATTTGAAGTTGGGGAAGAAGATGCGACCATCGCTATCGGGATGAAGAAGGGTGACGCTAGACTTGACCAAGTCAATGCGGCACTAGCGAAAATTTCATCTGAAGACCAAGTCAAACTCATGGATGATATGATCAAGAAGCAACCAGCTTCCAGCGATGCTAGCGATGATGAGCAGACTTTCTTCAGCCAAATGATGAAGATTTTGAAAGATAATGGCCCACAGTTCTTACGTGGAACTGGTATGACCCTCCTCATCTCCATGACAGGGACCATTGCTGGTTTGATTATCGGTTTGTTGATCGGTGTCTTCCGGACTGCGCCTATGTCTAAAAACAAGGCTCTCGCTGCCTTGCAAACATTCTTTGGTTGGTTCCTCAATGTCTACATTGAAATCTTCCGCGGAACTCCGATGATCGTTCAATCCATGGTTATTTTCTACGGTTCAGCCCAAGCCTTCAACATTTCCTTGGATCGTACCTGGGCCGCCATCTTTATCGTTTCGATCAATACAGGGGCTTATATGAGTGAGATTGTTCGTGGAGGAATCTTGGCAGTGGATACTGGTCAGTTTGAAGCAGCGACTGCTCTAGGAATGACCCATGGACAAACCATGCGCAAGGTCATCCTTCCTCAGGTCGTTCGGAATATCTTGCCAGCTACAGGGAATGAATTTGTCATCAACATCAAGGACACATCTGTCTTGAATGTTATCTCTGTGGTCGAACTTTACTTTACAGGAAATACGGTCGCAACTCAAAACTACCAATACTTCCCAACCTTTACTATTATTGCGGTTATTTACTTTATCCTGACTTTCACTATCACCCGTATCCTTCGTTACATTGAACGTCGCTTAGATTCTGATACCTATACTACAGGTGCCAATCAAATGCAAGTCAAAGAGGTGAAATAATGGCAGAAAAAATACTTGAAATCAAACACTTAAAAAAATCCTACGGTCAAAACGAAGTTTTGAAGGACATCTCTCTTTCTGTTGAGAAGGGCGAAGTGATCTCCATCATTGGGAGCTCTGGTAGTGGGAAATCTACCTTCCTTCGCTCCATCAATCTCTTAGAGACTCCGACTGATGGAGAAATCCTCTACCGGGGGCAAAACGTTCTTGATCCTGATTACGATCTCACCCACTATCGGGAAAAATTGGGCATGGTGTTCCAAAGCTTCAATCTCTTTGAAAACCTGAATGTCTTAGAGAACACCATTGTCGCTCAGACAACTGTCCTAAAACGGGACAGAGAAACGGCAGAGAAGATTGCTAAAGCGAATTTAGAGAAAGTTGGTATGGGAGAACCTTATTGGGCTGCTCGTCCAAAACAACTTTCAGGAGGACAAAAACAACGGGTCGCTATCGCTCGTGCCCTCTCTATGGATCCGGATGCTATTCTCTTCGATGAGCCAACCTCTGCTCTGGACCCTGAAATGGTCGGAGAAGTTCTTAAAATTATGCAAGACTTAGCCAAAGAAGGCTTAACCATGATCGTGGTAACCCACGAAATGGAATTTGCACGAGACGTCTCAAGTCGTGTTATCTTTATGGACAAGGGGGTCATCGCTGAACAAGGTGATCCGAAAGAAATCTTTACCAATCCAAAAGAAGAACGGACCAAAGAATTCTTACAACGTTTCTTAAACTAAAACAAACTCCCTCACTGGAAATCCTTCCGATGAGGGAGTTTTTAAATACCATCAATTGAAAGCACGATTCCACACATAAACTTGTTGAAATCCTTTGATAGATATGAAGTAAGCTAGTGATACTTTCCTACGATATCCTGATTTATACTATATAAAAAGAAGGGAAGCTTTTTCCCTTCTTTTTTATATCTAAGTTTAATTTTCGAATTTTTGATGATTCTTATCATAAAAATCGATCAAGCCAAGCGCAGTTTCAAACGAAATGTTCTTCACTTTTGCACGACCTTGCGCAAGTGCAATGATAGACATTTCACGGGCATTCGTTTCTTTACTGATACGATAGCCAGTGATCTTTTTATCACGTACCCAACCAACAACTGATTCCACTTTTTCGAAGTTCGATTTAGCCATGATTCTTCTCCTATATTATTATTTCCAATACTAATATAAAATTTTTTGCATATTTTGTCAACCATAATAACTGAAAATACGAACAATTTTAAAAAAGTCAGATATTTTGTTATTTAGCTTTTAAAGCTGAGAGGATTTGGGTGCGAATATTCTCTACGCCATCCGGATTTGCTGGTAAGAAGAGGGTATTGGTGCCTTGTTTTTCTGCAAAGTTATTCAAAGTATCCAAATATTGGTTGGTCAAAAGAATCGACATAATCTGTTCTTCTGTCAAATTCACATTGGTGTCTTTCAATTCCTTGATAGAATCTGCCAAACCATCTACAATAGCCTTCCGTTGTTCTGCAATCCCGACCCCGTGAAGGCGATCTTTTTCAGCTTCCGCTTCGGCTGCGGTAACAATCTTAATCTTGTCCGCTTCAGCCAATTCTTGGGCAGCCACACGTTTCCGTTGAGCAGCGTTGATCTCATTCATTGACTGCTTGACTTCAGCATCTGGTTCAACCTTGGTAATCAAGGTTTTTACAATGATATACCCGTAGGTTGACATTTCTTCAGCTACTTGTTTTTGAACCTCAAGGGCGATTTCATCCTTTTTCTCAAACAATTCATCCAAGGTTAACTTTGGAACAGAGGAGCGCAAGGCATCTTCGATGTAAGATTTGATCTGAGCTTCTGGACGCATCAATTTGTAGTAAGCATCCGTTACATTGTTTTCATTTACGCGGTATTGTGTCGCGACATTCATGGTAACGAATACGTTATCTTGTGTCTTAGTTTCAACTACAATCTCGCTTTGCAAGAGACGCAATTGCACACGCGCAGCAATTTTATCGATTCCAAATGGTGCACGGACATGAATCCCACTGTTGCTGATTTTTTGGTAGCGTCCAAAACGCTCAATAATCGCAACAGATTGTTGTTTCACCACATAGAGTGAGCTAATGAATACAGTAGCTCCAACTACTAGAATAACCAATAGAAAAATCCAAATCATTTCCTGATTCTCCTTTATATTTTATTACTTTTTTGAAGTGACTCTTTGTTAAAGAAGCCATCATACCAACATGTTATAGAGGGTTTCATTTCCGTTTAAGTTAATGAAAGAAGGGTCAAATTGTTCAATCCGATTGATCAGACCTGCATAGTCATGCTTATCTGCCAAAGCAACCCCAATCAAGACTGGGCCAGTCCCCTTACTTGCTCGTTTGATGTACTCAAACCGCGTGATATCGTCATTTGGTCCTAAGATATCATTTACAAATTCTCGAAGAGCTCCTGGACGTTGCGGGAAGTTGACGATGAAGTAGTGTTTAATACCATCATAGATCAAAGCTCGCTCTTCCATCTCTGGCATCCGGTTAATATCATTGTTCCCACCAGAAATCACACAACAAATGGTCTTCCCTTTGATATACTCTCTCAACACTTCTAAAGCCGCTACACTAGCAGCTCCAGCTGGTTCTGCAACCAAGCCTTGCTTAGAATAAAGATCAATCAAGGTTTCAGAGATCAAGCCCTCGTTGACGCCAATCAAGGTCTCAACATTTTTTTTCGTTGCCTCATAAGTCAACTGGCCTACCTTTTGAACAGCAATCCCATCCGCAAATTTATCAATCTGTTTGAGTTTTACCGGGCCTCCAGCTTCAAAGGCTGCCTTCATCGACCGAGCACCATCTGCTTCGATCCCAATAACCTCGATTTCCGGCGCTTGTTCCTTGATATAGGTGGATACTCCGGCGATGAGGCCTCCCCCACCAACTGGTACTAACACCGCATCGAAGTCGATGGACTCTTTTTTAGCTTCCTCTAGAATTTCATAGGCTACAGTTCCTTGACCCGCTTGGACATTGGCATCATCAAATGGATCAATGAAGGTACAGTTTTTAAGTTCGGTATATTCCTGCGCCGCCTTAGAAGAAGCATCAAAAGTATCTCCTACTAATTTGATGGTCACGTACTCTCCACCAAAGAAACGAACCTGGCTAATCTTTTGCTGAGGTGTCGTAATAGGCATAAAGATGGTAGCTGGGATTTTCATCTCCCGGCAGGTGTAGGCAACTCCTTGAGCGTGATTGCCCGCCGAGGCACAGACTACTCCTCGCTCTCTCTCTTTCTCATTCAACTGAGAAATTGCGTAGTAGGCTCCACGAATCTTAAAGGAACGAACCCGTTGCGCATTTTCCTTCTTTAAATAGATTTTTGCTCCATATTTTTCGGATAAATAATGATCATAATCTAAGGGAGTCTCAACAACCACACCCTTTAAGACCTTGTGGGCTTTTATGATATCTTTCGATGTTATCATGGTCTTCCTCTTCTTCTCCTTATTTCATCTAATTATATCAAAAGACTGCAAAAATTTCAGCGTGTTTTCCAAATTTTCAGAAAAATCACCCAAAATGCTCGATATGGCACGTCTCTTCATACAGATTCTGCTAAATGGTTGAAAAAAACTTCCAAATCATCTCTCTATTGATGAAAAAGAAGTTGGGATTTCTCCCAACTTCACCATCACCTCATTAGTTATAGATTTTAAAGGCGTCGTCATCATTTTTTCCAACGAATGGCATTGCTTTACGCAATTCAGCACCAACTTTTTCGATTTCAAGGTTAGCCGCTTGTTCACGGTAAGCAGTCAATTTTGGACGACCAGCTTTGTAGTCGTTGACAAAGTCATTAGCAAATTTACCATTTTGGATGTCCGCAAGAACGGCTTTCATGTTTTCTTTCACTTGCTCAGTAATGACACGTGGACCTGACACGTAGTCACCGTATTCAGCAGTGTTTGAAATTGATTGACGCATTTTCTTGAATCCACCTTCGTAGATCAAGTCAACGATGAGTTTCATTTCGTGAAGTACTTCGAAGTAAGCCAATTCTGGAGCGTATCCAGCTTCCGTCAAGACTTCAAAACCAGCTTCGATAAGGGCAGTCAAACCACCACAAAGAACAGCTTGTTCACCAAACAAATCTTCTTCCGTTTCTTCTTTGTATGTTGTTTCCAAAAGACCAACGCGTGCTGAACCAACACCTTTACACCAGTCCATAGCGATGTTTTTGGCATTTCCTGTAGCATCTTGGTAGACAGCGTAAAGTGCAGGAACACCAAATCCTTCTTCATACGTACGGCGAACCAAGTGACCTGGTCCTTTAGGCGCACACATGAAGACATCAACATCTGCAGGAACTTTAATGAATTCGAAGTGGATGTTGAAACCATGTGCAAATCCAACAGCATTTCCAGCTTCCAAGTTTGGCGCAATTTCTGCTTCGTACAATTCTTGTTGGATTTCGTCTGGAGCCAAGATCATGATGACATCAGCCAATTTAGTTGCTTCTGCTACTGTGTAAGTATCAAAACCATCTTCTTTTGCTTTGTCAAAAGATTTACCTGGACGTACACCGATGATCACATCATGACCTGAGTCACGCAAGTTTTGAGCATGGGCATGACCTTGTGATCCATAACCGATAACGGCGATTTTTTTACCGTCAAGTGCTGCTACTTTTACATCTTTTTCGTATTCCATTTGAACTGCCATAGTTTTTTTCTCTCTTTTCTATTTTTATTGCCTCTTAGGCGGTAGTAACTATTTTGAATAGTGGGCTTTAATCGCGGGTAAAGCCAGTTGCACCCGTCCGTGCAACATTCTTAATCCCATAAGGACGAATGACACGCAAGAGAGCTTCGTTCTTCTCTGCATTTCCTGTCATCTGCACGGTGATGGAGCTTGGAGCCACGTCTACCACAGTCGCGCGGAAGGGCTGGATAATGGCCAGCAATTCTGCCCGTTTTTCTGCAGGCGCTGAGACCTTGATCAGAATCACTTCACGCTCGAGGTGAGGTTTATCTGTAATATCTCGAACGCGAATCACATCGACCTGGCGGTTGAGTTGCTTGATGATTTGTTCCACTTCATCATGAGACGCGACATCAATGATAATAGTAATCCGTGACACATTGGGATTTTCTGTCGCCCCTACCGAGATACTCTCAATGTTGACTTGGCGTCTAGACAAGACACCAGTAAAGCGATTGAGAACCCCAGACCGGTTTTGAAGTTTGGCTGTTAACATTCTACGCATTAAACTTCACCCCCAACATCTCATGATTGCTCTTACCAGCTGGTACCATTGGTAAAACGTGCTCTTTCCGAGAAATGTCGATCTCGATGAACATTGGTACATCTTCGGTAATAACTTCCAAATCCTTCTCTAAGGTTTCGGGATTATCAAATTTGTAATTCTTAATCCCATAGGCTTGCGCCATCAATTGGAAGTCTGGCAAGGTTTCAAAGACAGACTCTGATGTTCGTCCATCATAGAAGGCTTCTTGCCACTGCCGAACCATTCCAAGTGAATGGTTGTTGAGCATGATGACCTTGATTGGAACCTTGTAAACATTCAAGATTGCCAATTCTTGGTTGGTCATCTGGAAGCCACCATCTCCGACAAAGAGCACGACTTCTTTATCTGGATTGGCAATCTTAGCACCAATGGCGGCTGGCACACCGAATCCCATGGTTCCTAGACCACCAGAAGTCACCAACTGCCGTTCGTTTTGGTACGGGTAGTACTGAGCAGCCCACATTTGGTGTTGGCCAACGTCTGTCACGACGATGGCATCCCCCTTAGTCAACTCACCCACGCGTTCAATAACTGCTTGGGGTTGGACCACGCGTTCTTTCTTATCGTAAGAACGAACCCGATTTTTATCTTGGGTAACTTTCTCAACCCATTTCTCCGTATTGGTATGAACCACTGGCTCTGCTAACAATTGTTTTAAGGCTTTTTTGGCATCACCAACGACGGGAATATCGACTGTAATGATTTTACCAATCTCTGCTGGGTCAATATCAATGTGAGCGACTTTGGCATTCTTCGCAAAGGTCTTTGGGTTTCCCGTCAGACGATCATCAAAACGACAACCGATGCTAATCATGAAATCTGCTTCTGTCATAGCAATGTTGGCCGCAAAAGAACCGTGCATGCCTCCCATCCCAAGGAAGAGAGGGTGGCTGGTTGCAATCGTCCCCTGTCCTAGAAGACTAGTTACCACAGGGATCTGATAGCGTTCTGCTAAGGCTACCAATTCGTCCGCCGCTTCTGCATAGCTGACGCCACCTCCAGCCAAGAGGACTGGTTTCTTAGCCTTGCCAAGTTGCTTCAAGATTTTCTTAATCTGTAATTCATTTGGTTCAATAGTCGGCTGGTAACTTGGAATGTTAATGGCCGGATTGTAAATATAATCAGTTTCTAGGGCAGAGACATCTTTTGGAAGGTCAATGACGACGGGGCCTGGACGCCCAGTTGTCGCAATATGAACTGCTTCCGTGATAACCCGTGGAATATCCGCTGTCTCACGTACTTGGTAATTGTACTTGGTAATCGGCATGGTAATCCCAACAATATCTGCCTCTTGGAAGGCATCCTTCCCGATCCCAGAACGGTTGACCTGACCAGTAAACACAAGAAGAGGAACACTATCACTCATGGCATCCGCAATCCCTGTAATGGCATTGGTTGCTCCAGGTCCACTTGTGACGACGGCCACACCCAGCTTCCCAGTTGATTTGGCATAGCCTTCAGCTTCATGCAAGCAGCCTTGTTCATGTCGGCCAAGAATGTGTTTGATCCCTTTAAAACTATAAATAGCATCATAAAGGGGCAAAACCGCTCCACCTGGGTAGCCAAAAATGGTATCAATCCCAAGATCTCGAAGCGTTTCTAGCACAAGCTCTGAACCTGTCTTTGCAGTTTCTAAGGTAATTTTCTCCATGTCTCTCCTTTCTGTTTCTTTGATTATCAAATGAGCATGCTACTATCATACCATTTTTGGAAAATAATTCAAGTAAAAATCACAAATTTTCTGAATTTTCTATCCAAATCCGATTAATGAGAGTTGTCCTAAAAAAGAACAATCCAATCAAAAAAGTCTCTAGGAATCCTAGAAACTTTGCTTGCTTATAGCCATCCCTTTTCTTGGGCGATCTTCGCCGCCTCGGTCCGATTTTCTGCATTCAACTTGGTCAGAATAGTCGACATGTAATTGCGGATAGTCCCGTTAGAGAGAAACAAACAATCAGCAATTTCTTGATTAGAAGCTCCCTTTGCAACTTCTTTTAGGACCGCTTGCTCCTGAGAGCTTAGAGGATTGGGATGGGTTAGGATTCCCTCCATTAATTCAGGAGAATATTCTTTTTGCCCTGACAAAACTGTATGCAGGGTCCCCATCAAGTCCGTGATGCGACGTTCTTTTAAGACATAGGCATCGACTCCAGCCTTGAGGGCCCGCTCAAAATAACCCGATCTCTTAAAGGTGGTAACGATGACAACCTTGAGCTGGGGTTGTTGACTTTTGGCCCATTCCAACACTTCTAGTCCTGTTTTGATAGGCATCTCAATATCTAAAATAGCAATATCAACTGGATGGGTTTCGAGTAAGCGAATGGCTTCTTGCCCATCTCCAGCCTGCAAGACTTCTTCTACATCCTCTTGCAAAAGCAGGAGCTGGCAAAGGGCATCGCGCAACATACTTTGGTCTTCTGCAACTAATAAGCGCATCTTATTTCCTTTCTTGATAGGGGATCCGTATTTCTATGCGGGTCGGCTTGTATTGATGACTGATATCCAGCTCTCCTCCCAACAAGGCAATCCGTTCGCGGATCGAGTGCAGGTCCTTATCGGAGACCTTATCAAAGCCGATACCATTGTCTTCTGCGACCATTTCCACCCCTGTTTCGGTAGAGCGATAAGTGAGAAGGGCTTGCGTCGCTTTGGCATGTTTGATCATATTGGTGGCTAGTTCCAGAGACACCATGGCCAGAGCAGACTCTAGGACCGGCGAGATGCTAGCTCTATCGAGCTCGTTTTGAATCTCTACTTTGACTTTAGCTACTTCCAGCATTTGCTTGACGGTTTCCAGCTCTCTTGCCAGGGTTCGCTGCTTCAAGTTCTCCACAATCTCTCGGACTTGGTGCATGGACTCTTGACTAATGGCTTGAATCTCTTGGACCTGCTCCTGCGCCTTCTCAACCTGACCCAATGCTAAGAATTGATCAGCCAGGTCTGCCTTGACACTGAGCATAGCAAAGGTGTGGCCCAGACTGTCATGTAGATCACGGCCAATCCGATGGCGCTCGTTTTCTGCCAGCAAGAGATTGATCTGGGCATTTTGCTTGGCCTGGTCAGCTTTCAACTCTTCCACCATCCGAATCCGAATCATGCCGTAGGTCATGGCATGGGTAAAAAAGAAAATGATGATTAAAAATACCCATTCATACTCCATCGCATTCTGTTTGAAAAAGATAACTCCAAAAAGTAGGAATTGCGATAGAAAAACTGTCCAAAGATAAGGAGAGCGAAAATTGCTAATCTCAAAGTGATAGACTAACAGGTTACTGATGAAGAAATAAAACCAAAAATAGTTGGCGTTAATAAAAAGAGTATTTCCTGCTACATAGGCTAGGAGGTACAACCAACAAATCCAGATCAGCTTTTTGTTTTCAGTAATCAAGATTCCTAGATAGGAAGCAATAAACAAGAGGGCTAAAAAGAAGTGCCAGTAGGGAACCTCACCCAATAAAATAGAGATAAATGGGAATCCCATAAAGACTAGGCTAGCGTAAAACATATAATGAATACGTTTTAGTTTTTCAATCATGAACGAACCTCAGAATGACGACGATAAAAGATGACAAGGACAAACAAGACCAGGGTAAACAAGGTTAAATAGAGACTAGCAAAGACATTAACCTGCCCCTTGTTTAAAAAGGTCTTGATCAGTTCCATCAATTGATAGGTTGGCAGGCATTTGCCAATAGCTTGCATCCATTCTGGAAAGACACTAATGGGCATCCATAGGCCACCCATAACAGCCAGTCCCATATAGAGGAGATTGCCCGCAACCGACATCAATTGACTGGAAGGAAGCAAGGTCAAGACCAGACCGATAGCTACAAAAGCTAGACTTCCTAGGATGAGAAGGAAGGCCGCTAAGACCCAATCCTGTAGAGACATGTTCACATGCCGCACCACATGACCCACGGTAAAGACGACCCCAATCGATAGGAGAAAGTCTACAAAGAGACCCGCAACCTTTATTAGATAATATTCTACCATAGATACCGGGGTATGGCGCAAGACTTTTTGCCAATTGTTGAGTCGATCGGTTTCAAGAACTGTTGGAAAAGAAAAGATAGCCGTAGACATCATGGAAAAAGCCGTCATGGAGAGGAGATAATCCCTCATAAAGTGAGCGGGTCCCCCTGGTGTATCCTGGTACATCCCTGAAAAGAAGAGATAAAAAGCCGTGGGCATCCCTATTGATAATAAATAATAAATGGCTTGGCGTCTGGTCAAATGCCACTCAACCACGCCGAGAGCTTTCATGCGTTTCATCTTCTCTACCTACTTCCTTTGTATTTTCAAAAATAGAATCCAATAAACTTCGATTGGTCACTTCGATCTCTTGGATCGAACAGCCTTCTTCTTGCAATCGAGTCCACAAACGATTGGCATCGCCTGTCACAACTTGGAGGGCATCAGGTTTGACCGTCACTTGACCAATTCCGTCCATCCCTGCCACTAGAGCTTGGTAGCGCAAAGGCAGGGTAAAATGTTTTTCTACCTCTTCACTTCTCATAGCTAATGGCGTCGTATCCCGAAGCAAACGTCCCTGATGCAAGACCAAGATCCGATCAGCTGTATGCTCTACTTCCTCAATGTAATGGGAAGAATAGACAATGGTGACGCCTTGTTCCTTTAAATCCCCGACAATCTCCCAAAAGCGTTGGCGAGTGGACGTATCCATGGCAGCCGTTGGCTCATCCAAAAACAGAAGACTGGGACGACCAATCAAGGTCAGGACAAAGGATAGGAGACGTTTTTGCCCACCAGACAGTTTACTGGCCAATTGTTTCTTTTGTTCTAGACTAAAACGCAATAGATCATCGATTTCATTGATCGTTAAGGGATTAGGATAAATGGAGCGAAAGAAACTGATCAGTTCCTGCACAGTTAGCTTTTGCACGATAGCATTCTCTTGAGGGAGATAAGAGATACTAGTCTTCAATTGAGGATGACCAGGAGCTTTCCCCTCTATTTCAATGGTTCCAGAAGTTGCCTTCCTATCTCCTAGGAGGCAATTCATCAAGGTCGTCTTCCCTGCTCCGTTAGGACCAATCAAGGCCAAACAGTCTCCCCGTTCAACCCTGAAAGAGAGATCTTCTAGAATCACTTTTCCTTTAATACTTTTCTTCAAGTTCTCAACTCTAATGACACTCATGATGCTCTCCTTTCAACCAGGCTTGGCCGGCTGGAATAATGACATAGACGACCAAGGTCACTCCCCAAACCGTTTGGAAAAACCAGCTAGGAAAATGGGCAGAAAACCATCCCGTCGTAACCTCTGTTGCCCAAAGGACCAAACACAGAGCAGCTACCAATCCAATTTCAAGTTTCTTTTTCATTGCTCCATCTCCTTTTTAACAGCCTTGACCATTTTTAGCCCTTCTTGGACTGCCCAGCTCATGATGCCAATCCCGGCAAACAATTCCCAAGGGAAATGGTAATAGAGGCTATCGTCCTTTGAAAAGATCAAATAGACGACCATCCCAACCACTGTTAACGTAAACACTTTATAGAACCATTGTTTCATTTTTCCTTACCTCTTACTTTCTGACTATATTATAGCGAAAGGAATAACAGGCCACTAGATGATTTTGTCACTGGCTGACATGACAAATGTCATGGAGAATAAAAAAAGGCCGGACAAGAGTCCGAACCTATGGTGCTGGGGTTTCTTCTTTGAAACCGTGGAGTTTTAATCCTGTGAAAACAGTCGATGCCTTGATGTCTTTTAGGTCACCGATACCAAGATCTTTAAAGTAAGATAGGTCTTTAACCTTGTCCCAATCAATAGTTTCCATATCAACAGAGACCGTTGAGGCTAATTTTTTCTCTGGAGTGACCTTATATTCGATACTGAAGCCAGCCATGTCTTTCAGAGCCTTGTATTCTGAATCTGACTGCAAGCCTTCATTAATAATTTTTGTCATCTCTTCAGGACTTAGATTAGCTGAATTAGTGGCGATTTTTTCTGGCAAGGCTGATAAAACATCTAACTTTAATTTCTGAACCTTATCACCTTTTGTCGTGATGGTGTAGCGATGTTGATTGCCATTGATTTCTGCAGTGAGAACTTTGGTTTCTTCCTTTGCCTCACTAGTAACAGTTTCACTTTTTTCTATCGAAGTAGTGGTTGAGCTTTTTGATGTTTTTGTGGACTGAGACTTAGTAGCACACCCCGTCATCACAAAAAGCAAAGCTCCTAAAAAGCAGATTACCTTTTTCATTTGCTTTTTCTCCTATTTCTATTTTTCTAAAGTATAACATATCAAATAAAAATTGTCTAAAAACACCTATCTAATCGCTTTCATAAAGTTTTTTTTATCAAAAAAAGGGCCAAAAAATCATTTTTTTGGCTCTTTTTCCTGCTATTTTTGAAATTATTTGATTATTCAACGCTAAACAAATATGGGTAAACTGGTTGATTTCCTTGATGAATTTCGACTTCGACGTCCTCATATTTAGCCATCAAGTTTTGAGCCAACTCATTAGCTAGATCTTCTTGACCATCTTCACCGATATAGATCGTAACAATTTCACTATCTTCGTCCAACATCTTATCAAAGGTTGCTGTCAAGGTTTCCATCATATCTGGATTGGAAACAACGATTTTGCCATCGACCATTCCAAGATTGTCGTTTTCATGGATTTCAAGGCCATCAATTGTTGTATCACGAACGGCTGTCGTCACACTACCTGACACCACATCTTCAATCGCTGCTGCCATCCGATCATGGTTTTCTTCGATAGACTTGCTCTCATCAAATGCAAGAAGACTGGTCAATCCTTGAGGGATGGTCTTGGTCTCTACGACAGCTGCAGGTTGTTCAATGACTTCTGCTGCTGATTGAGCGGCCATCAAGATATTTTTGTTATTTGGCAAGATAATGATGTTGCGCGCATTCAACTCTTCAACAGCTTTGACAAAGTCTTCTGTTGATGGGTTCATAGTTTGACCACCAGAGATGATGTAATCCACACCTTGCGCTTTGAAGATATCCGCTAATCCGTCACCCGCAACGACTGCGATGATAGCATATTCTTTTGCTTCAGCTGGTTTCGCTTGACGCTCTTCTTTTTCAACTTGTGCTTCATGCTGGTTGCGCATGTTGTCGACTTTTACCTTGACCAAGCTACCATATTTCAATCCTTCTTGCATAACAAGACCTGGATCTTCAGTATGGACATGGACTTTGACGATTTCATCATCATTAACCACTAATAGAGAATCCCCAAGATTGTTCAAATAGTTACGGAATTCGTCGTAGTCAAAGTCTTTCACATAGGTTGGGCCTTGTTTCAAAGCGACCATAATCTCTGTACAGTAACCAAAGGTGATATCTTCGGTTGCCACATGACCTGCTACTGACTTGTGGTGCTCTGCGTTGATCATTTCTGACATGGTTGCTGGAGTCGCCACAAATTCTTCAGAAGCGATAAATTCTCCTGTCAAAGCTGATAGGAACCCTTCATAAATGAAGACCAAACCTTGACCACCAGAGTCCACCACACCGACTTCCTTCAATACAGGAAGCATATCTGGTGTTTTGGCAAGAGCTGTCTTAGCTCCTTCAAGGGCCGCACGCATGACTTCGACAGCATCATTGGTAGATTCTGCTTTTTTCTTGGCACCGATGGCAGCACCACGAGAAACGGTCAAGATGGTTCCTTCTACAGGCTTCATTACCGCTTTATAGGCTACTTCAACCCCTGCTTGAAAGGCTGCCGCAAGAGCTGCTCCATCCAATTCATCCTTGTCTTTGACACTTTGAGAAAATCCGCGGAACAATTGTGACGTAATCACTCCTGAGTTTCCACGCGCTCCCATCAAAAGCCCTTTCGCAAAGATATTTGCTGCTTCTCCAACAGTTGAAGCAGAGCGATCGGCTACTTCTTTTGCACCATTTTCAATGGTCATCCCCATATTGGTTCCAGTATCACCGTCTGGTACAGGAAAAACGTTCAATGAATTGACATACTCGGCTTGTTTATTTAAGCGAGTAGCCCCTGCTTGGACCATTTCTTGAAATAAACTAGTTGTAATTTTAGACACGATTATTCTCCCACAATTTTAATGTTTTGGATATAGACGTTGACTGTATCCGTTGTGATTCCAAGTTGATTTTCTAGACTGAATTTGACACGCTCTTGAATATTTTTTGAGACTTCGCTAATTTTTGTACCATAGCTCAAAACAGTGTAAACATCAACCGCAATACTTCCTGCTTCCGCTGTTTTCACAACGACACCCTTAGAGTAGTTTTCCTTACCTAAGAGAGCTTGGAAATTATCTTTAATCGCGTTTTTGCTAGCCATTCCAACCACTCCAAAAATTTCAGTGGCTGCACCGCCTACAACAGTTGCGATGACATCATCGGTCAATTCAATTTGACCATCTTTTGTATTGATTTTTACTGTCATAATTTCTACCTCAAAAGTATTTTATATTCTATTTTACCATAAAAGAGGGCGCGTGTAAAAGGGATATATCTTTCTCCTATCGGTTGATACAAATGTCCAAAAAGAGAAAAAATGAAGAAAAAAGAAAAGGACCTCCAAGAGATCCTTATTTCTGATTAAACGCGTTCTACTTTACCAGATTTCAATGCACGAGCTGAAGCCCAAACTTTTTTAGGTTTACCATCGATAAGGACAGTTACTTTTTGAAGGTTTGGTTTTACGGCACGTTTGGTTTGGTTCATCGCGTGTGAACGGTTGTTTCCTGATACAGTCTTACGACCAGTAAAATAACATACTTTAGCCATTCTGTTTTGCCTCCTATTAGATCTAATATTACGGATGTGCTAGCACCACATACCGTACTATATTACCAAAAAAACTTTCTCTTGGCAAGACCTTTGAATAAGTTTTTCTTAGATCGGCTTATGAAAAGGAATTCTCACCTACATAGATGATTTCTAGGTTCCCCAGTGAGACCTCTCCGACGATGTAAAAGTCTTTGCTGGTTAAATTGCTAGGATTTTCCTGGTGTTGGATAGCTGACAGAGAACTTTCTACATTGACATGAACCCGCCAGTCGCTCGGGACATAGAGACTCAAACTTCCAAGGGAAACATCCACCGCAAACTGAGCTGACGGCCCTTCGATCCGGCAATTGTCAAAATAGATAGAAGCTTCTCCTAAGCTCACATCCGCACTTCCGCCCGTAAAATTCTGGTCATTCAAATACTTGGTCACTGTAGAGAAGGAGACATCGATGTCATTGCCAGCAGTTTGGGAAGATGATCCTGCTGAGTAGGAGTTCCAAGTCGCTTTTGCTTTTTTAGAGGGCTTAAAGAGAATATTCAGACCAATCACCGCTAAAATAGAAGAAAAGATGACCACCGAGTTGGATACCGGAAGAAAATGATATTGGCCATTAAGGGAGAAAAGGGCCAAAATCCCATATAAGAAGCCCCAGCCAAAGTGCCGCTTCAAAAAACTTGAGAGGGAAAGGACCGCTAGCAAAACAACCCAAGCCAGCGTCCAAATACTGATTTCCCATTTTACAAAATAGCCTTGTAAGAGAACTAGAGCCGCTAGGAGGATTAAGAAAATCCCAATTAATTTATTTTTCATTTTGTTACCTCATTTCCTTTAACCGTTCTTTTAAGAGTTGATAATAGTGTCGGGACACGTGTACCTGCTTATGGGTTTGATAGAAGTTTACTGTACTGGTTCCCGAAAAAGATTTTTCGATGGAATAAATCTGCTTGGTATTGACGATGGTCGACTTGGAGATGCGACAGAAAGCAATCGGCAAGATTTCTTCCAATTCGTAGAGTTTTTGACGGACCTCGTAGGCCTCTTCTCTGGTATGCCCATAGATCTTTTCACCATCTGTTTCAAAGAAGAGAATTTCTGACACATCTACAAAGTACTCGCTTCGATCCTTGTAAAAGGTCAAGGGCGTCATTTTTTGCTCCAAGATCAACTGTTGCAAGCGGGCGACATCCTCCGTCAATCGAGGAGCCCGAATGATCATTTCTGGCTCATCCATCTGCGGATCTAATTCGATGCGAACTTTCATAGGACTCCTTTCTTAACCTTTGTTAGTAACATTATAACAGGTGTTCAAAATCTTACAAGTCCTTTTCGGTAAGTGGTTCTTTTCAGCCCCTAAGTGGTTCTTTCAGACAGCTAAAAAGGACTTGGTCTGAAGAAATCTCTTCATACCAAGCCCCTGAAGCGAATAAAATTGGAAGCATTATTTTTCTTTTGGTGCGTCTGGAAAAAGAAAACCAAGACCAAGACAAGCCAAGACACCCGCAGTAATCACGACTCCATTTGAAATCGGAAGAAGATCATAGATGGCATTGGCAATGATAAAACCAATGATGGCACAAATCAAGCTAGACTTGTAGTCTTTCTTGAGTGCATTTTCAAGCGTAAAGAAAGCAAACAAGACAACTGGAACCAAGGGCCAAAGATTGGCATCTATTTTCGGATAACCAATGATACTAAAGGTGATGACGGCGAGAGCTGCAAGGATAAATCCAAACCCAATTAATTTTTTCATGATACTACCTCTTTTTGTAATTTTATCAGAAGACTGGCTTCTTTTGATAATCCTACTATAACAAACAGAAGCAAGGGTGACAAGGAAATTTGGATAAGCGGTCAAATTATCGGACTATCTGGTCATATGAACATGAATGAACTAGACGGTATATTGGTACAAAAAGTGATTCAACATCAAAAAAAGCCCGTCACAAGGGGCTTTTTCTTGTGTAGTTTGATGCCAATTGCAAGAAAATCTTCATTTTTGTATAGAAGAAAATAGTAGTAGATACTTGAAATAAAGGGATTCTTATTAAAAATTTTTTTCGAATAAAAGTGATTTGAAATACAATTTGGTACAAATAGTCGTCAATTTTAAATCATATCATCTTCTGAAAGGAGGGGTTTAAATGTGTCAGAAAAATGTACTATTAACAATTTTATTAAAATTAAATTTGTTCCCAGTAATACATAATAAGATGTATCGTTATCAATCTACTGCTTTAATACTCCGGAAAATTTAACTTCATCTGGAGCCATTATATAACGGTTAACAGCAACTTCTTCACCACTTAAAGTATAATAGAATCTAGGACTATTGATTCCGTAGGATTTAGCAATGTTATATAGAGATTTATTTAAAGCATTGATGATTGCTCTAAGCTCATTGTTAGAATATGAAGCGTTATCTTCAGAGAGAGTGATTCTAATGCCAGGAGTCTCATAAGTTTTTTCCATTTCGAGTGAATTATAACCGACCTCTGTATTTACTTGATTTATTGCATTTTGAATAGCATTATAATAGGCTTCTAAATCCACTTTTTTAGTTTCTTCTTGATAATTTTTCTCTTTATATTGAGATTTTTCAAGAGCTTCTCGTTCTTCCCTATCCTTAATGTTTTGTTTTGTGTCTTCAATCTGATTATTAAGTTTTAACTCTACTGCATCTACTCGGTCTGATAAATCGCTAATTGTGTCATCATATGCGTATTCATAATCATATTCATATTTATCTTTCAGTTTTTCTATTTCTTTCTTAACAGTTGATAGTTCGCTATCGTCAGAAACAAGTTTCAAAATATCTTCTAGTGTTAAGTTTAGTTTATCATCAGTTGTGTTATTTTCCAGTGATTCAACTAGCTTAGTGACACGTTGTATATCTTTAGTATATCTATCATTTTGTTTATTTGTATCTTTATTATAATCTACATTAGGAAACATAGAACCTAACAAGTAGAATATACAAATAAAACCAAAAAAATACCAAAAAATTTTTTTATTGACAGATTCCATAATAGTTATTATTTATTCCTTCCCTTAAACAATGTAATCTCTTTTATATCTAATGTTTTTAGCTTCTTAATTATATCACTAATTTTAACTAATGAATACGTCTTTTTATTAAAATTTTTTAGTCCAAACTTATAAAGTGCACTGTATTTTCTAAAATTTTCAATATAGTATTCGGCAATTTAAATTTTTATGAATACTATAAAAATTCTATGAATGTGTAAAAGACATTATTATTTTGTTTAGTTTAGCGTGATCTATTTAATTTAGTAAATTCATAAATAGTTTTGGGAAAGGGAACAGATTATCGAAATCAGTATGATATAATTAGAGGAAAGAATATTGGGAAAAAAGTATCAGGGAGTTAAAAATGAAATTAGGAAAAATAATTAAAATAAGTGAAGAAGATGTCTATATAGGTTTTAAAACTGGAAGTTCTGAAGAAGGACAAACTATTACTGTGCCTATTCATGAATTGACTTTTAAACCTAAATTAAATGACTCTGTAGAAGTTTATAATCATAATGAAAGTGTAATAGTTAGACGTTCAGGAGTGGCGGTTCCGAACTGGATTTTATTTATGTTAGTGAGCATTATACCTGCCTTGGTTGTATTTGCTACTCTTTTCCTGTTTAATCATAAAAAACAAGATATAAAAGCAGCAAACACTGATATTTCAGAGCAAGTTTCCTTGACTAGCAGTACTTCAAAAACTAGCAGTATTTCAAAGGCTAGCTCTTCTTCAACAACTAGCTCATCATCAAAGTCTTCTGAGATTAATATTATTGATACTACAGCTGAAGAACTTAGAGATATGGAGAATAATGGAACATTAAAAACTGGGCAACTCTATCGATTTACAGCGGAACTGTTTCGTCAGGAAGATTGGGGAGATTATTATGGTCATTTCAGTTCTTTAAATAGTTACTACAATATAAAAGTTAAAGCTAGCAATGCTGCAATTGCTGGTATAGAAATTCAAATTAATAAAAATCTAACTTATGGATGGAAAGAAGGACAAATTGTTACCTTTATTGTAAAAATTATAGAAGATTCGGAGAAGTTTCAATATTGGGTTGTTACAGATGCTGTTCTGTCTACACAAAATGTGACGGAAAAGAAAGAAGTATATTCTGAATCGCAAGTAATTGATACTCAAGCTATCATAAATGGAGACTATTCTAGTATAGCCGGTACATGGAAAAATGGCCAAGGAATGGAGTTTGTATTCGATAAAAATGGTCTAGTACATAGTGGTACGATTTCAAAAGTGGAAGTAAAAAATGGTGGAATTATTGGCTTTAATATCAGTGCAGGTAATACAGGATATAGTATGAGCATTTATCCGTCTGGCATTGCTATGCCATGGGTTGATTCTGATTTAAGCAAGGACAGACTTATTGCAGGCCATGTGCCACCAACAAATCCAGATGAAGTTTTTTACAAAATAGACTAAGGAATCAATAACTTTCTGAATCTTGGCTGCTTTTCTTGAACTTACTTATTTTTTCAAATTCTACCTTTTTCTCTAACTAATATGTCACTGATGAACAAGTAGCAATTGTAAACATTTGAAAATTTAGATTATAGTATTCTGATATTCTACTTTTACAGAGGTGAAATAGGGGTTCAATACGAATCAATACATAAGAAAAACGCTGTTTCAAGCGTTTTTTCTTTTTTCCAAATGCGATATATTGCATTGTATTTGAATCCAAACTCTACCTTTTTCTCTACCTTTTTTCTTAAGACCTGGTTTGGAAAGTATGGATTTCAGTTGGACTAAAAACAGCGTAATATCAAGGATTTTCTGAACAATATCTACT
>NZ_JAKOGN010000014.1:0-38772 GCF_022240605.1 Streptococcus sp. DFI.7.26
GTGCGGAGGTGGGACGACGAAATCGAATTCTAACGAATTACCGATTTCTGTCCCATTCTCTTCCCTGTTCAATAGACAATTGCTCTTAAATTCCTAGTCTTCTACGTGACTTTCTAGTTCTTTTTGAGCTTTCTTATTGGATTCTTCTTTTTCTTTCTTCCATTGTTCACGCGCTTCATCGTACTCTTTGGCTGTCAAGACTTTGTCTTGCAATTCCAAGTACTTGTAGTTGAAGGATTGACCCTTGTGTCCTGTCCAAGCAAAGGCAGCTGAGTATGGAACTGTCTTACGCACACCTGGAGAGGCACCATCTGAATGAATCGGGATCAAGAGGGCACTATCTGTCAACCAAGCCTGAGCCTTAGCATATTTTTCATAGCGGGCATTGACATCTTTGGTTTCATTGTGCGCATCTTCGATCAATTGATCATATTCATCAAAACCAGCTTCTTTGGCTGCGGCATTATTGGTACCCGCATCAAATCCAAAGTAGGCATTGGCATTTTCACCCGTCTTAGAGTTTGTGATATCTAGGTAAGAAGATGGATCGGTATAGTCTGGTCCCCAACCCAAGTTATTGTTCAAATCCCAGTCTTGTTGAGAAGCATTTTCAGCAAAGTAGGTCACTCGTTGAAGATCATCCTCAGAAACCATTTTTAGGTCGATAACAACATTTTCTGACCCTAGGGTTGATTCAATCGATTGTTTAAAAGATTGGGCCTGTTTAACGCCTACAGTATAAGTTGATGCTACTGGAAGATCCAAATGAATTGGGAATTCAACTCCTTGACTTTGAAGTACTGTTTTAGCCTTAGCAAATTCTTCTTTTGCCTTATTTGGATTATAAAGAGTATCTTTTCCATCTGTAACAGATACTCCTTGCCATTCTTCCCCATGTTCTCCTAGATATTTTTCTACCGAGTTACCAAATTCTTTTCCATCAATTTGAACAAAGCTAGGTGGAACAAAAGTATTTCGAATAACCTTATCGGCAGATGCCTCACCATTAGCTTGAGCTACATATGCCTGACGATTAAATGCAAACAAGACTGCTTGACGGAAGTCCTTATTCAAGATTGCTTTCTTGGTTGAGCTCTTTTGAGCATCTGTCGTCTTCGTCGTAATCTCATAAGCTTGACGGTCAATATTGAAGGACAAGTTATAAGTAGAAGATCCTTGGTCACTAAAGACGATGTCATCTTTGTGTTTCTTCTCTACACTCTTATAGTTGGAACCATTCGGAAAGACACGGGCAACCGTAAAGTCTCCGTTATCAAAGCCACGAATCAAAGATTCTGAATCTTGTCCATCATAATAGGTTAGCTTGACCTTAGAAATTTTTACATTATCAGCATCCCAATAAGAGGGATTTTTTTCAAGGGTCACAACAGATTTAGATGTGATGGATTTAATCAAATATGGGCCACAATAAAGAATACTAGAAGGGTTAGTGCCTTGACCGTAGTCATCCCCTTTAGAATCTAAGAATTCTTTATTAACTGGCATCAAAATGCCCATGGTGGTTTTAGAATTCCAGAAACTTTCAGGCTGACTCAACGTATACTCAACGGTATAATCATCAATAGCCTTGACTCCAACAGTAGAGAAATCTTTGGATTTTCCAGATACATAATCATCCAATCCTTTCACTGACTTCTGGACCAAGTAAAGAGCTTGAGACTTTTTATCCGCAGCATGTTGAAGCCCCGTCACAAAGTCTTGAGCCTTAACTTCTCCGAATTCTTCCCCCTCAGCGGTTACCCATTTAACCCCTTTACGGAGCTTATAAGTGTATGTCAAACCATCCTTTGAGACAGACCAATCCTTAGCAAGAGATGAAATTAAGTTCCCATACTGATCCACTTCTAATAAGCCATCTTCAGCATTTCCTGTAAATTCTGAAGTTGATTGCTTATTGGACAGAGAATAATCTAATGTATCTGGATCAGTAGTGTAAACATAGCTAAAAACTTTTTCACCCGAACTTGAAGATTTCCCTCCTTGTGAGCAGGCTACCAGTGCGCTTACAGACAAAAGTAGAGCGCCGGTGGCTAAGAGTAGCTTCCCTTTTTTCATATGGATCACCTCTGTATAAAATGTTATTCTTCATATTAAATTATAGCACTTTGTGGAAAAATGTAAACGTTTAACTGTATAATATTTCAAAAGTTAAGAAAAATAGTGGTTTTGATTCCATACAAAAAAGCAGTATTGAACTGCTTTTTTGATGATGAATAAAAGCCCCTGACACTAGCTCCCTTTGCTTAAATCCCACTGACCAGGAGGGATAAGAGGGTAAGGAAGTTATTCCAAGAGGCATGCTGAAGGATAGCCCAGTAGATCGATTTGGTATAGCGCAGGACCGCACAAAATAGCAAGCCCGGTACCAAGTAAACGATAAAGCTTGGCAAATCCCAACCATGCTGCCAGACATGCGAGAGGCTGAACAAGGAAGCAGACACCAGCATATCCAGCTTATACTTCTGATAAGATGCCAACGCCGTCATGACTAAATCACGAAAGACTAGTTCCTCCACGATAGGAGCCAGCAAGCAGGCATAGACATAACGTATCAATACCAAGGCCCAGCCTGACAAACCACTAGATACTTCTACAAGGGCTATGGAATTCTTAGTTGGTGGAAATACCGCAGCAGAAAACATATCCCATAAAAAGTGAGCAAGAAAAACAAGCACAAAAACCGCAAAATAAGAAGCTTTAAAAGTAAATTTCCCGTGCAAGTCCCAACGACGACTCTTTACCAAGAGTGTAACGGCTAACCCCCCAATCAATCCGATCAACAAGAGGAGCAAGCCATAATAAGAGTCATCCGATAGGTGGCCCACTAAATCCGTTGGGAGCCCAACGTTAAAAAGCGCAAAATTGATGCAGAGAATCCCTAGTGTCGCGAGTTGAAACGGTCTGTCTGTCTTTCTCATTGCATTCACCTTTCTATCTTACTTTCTTTTTCTACTAAACGCTGGCGCAATTTGCATTAACCAGCCAAAACCGCTACTCGTCGGAGACATTCCTTGATTCCCCCAGCCCGGGTAAATTCCAGAGGTTCCCCAGCCACCGCCACCATATGTTAGTTCAGGACTTCTGGTCGGAGTAATCACCCCTCCAACGGTTTGTTCAAGTTCATTTGTTGTCAATTCTGTTTCTGCATAGATTTTCATTTTTTCTCCTATTCTTCCTATCTAGATTTCAAAACACCATGATCAAGATTGCTATCATATCTTAAATACGAGCGAGCGGTGGTCGCTTCACAAAGCCAGGACGTCCAATCTCAATCTTATCTGACTGACCTGAAATCACATTTGGGCGAGAACCCCCACCTCCTACAATTTGTTCCAATTCTTTTTGACTACATTCTATCATTTCATTTCCTCCAATTTGTATTTGTAACGCTACCTCCTGAGTCTATCAAAAATCGGAGCATTTGCCTTTGATCCTTCTATATGGTTGCATTTTTCAGCTATGTGGAAGGGAAAAGCTATTCATTCAGAAGGATACACCTCCAAATCAAACGAAACGACCAACCATCAAAAAAACCATCGCCAACAGACGATGGTTTCTGTATTTCTTTGATTAGCCTAAGGAGTTGACATAAGCATCTACTGCTACAATGGCTTGGGCAATATCAGACGCTTGTACCTTGAATGGCATTTGATGGATAGTTTCTCCTTCAATGGTTGCTTGTTGGCCAACCTTGAGAAGATCTTCGTAGCTTGCATTTTCAAGATGCATTTCTTTCAGAGTCGTTGGCATGCCAATTTGTTGATAGAAACGAATGTATTTATTCAATTCTTCTTTAGGACGGTTTTCCAAGAACAATTGAACCAAGGTTCCATAAGCTACTTTTTCACCGTGAGTCAAATGGTGGATATCGCCAGTGAGGGCAGTAAAACCATTATGGATGGCATGAGCTGCTGCCAAACCACCACTTTCAAATCCAATCCCACTGAGAAGAGTATTGGCTTCAATGATGTTTTCAAGAGCAGGCGTTACCACTTTGGCTTCACAAGCAGCCATGGCTTGGAGTCCGTCTGCAAATAAAATTTCTTCACAACGTTGCGCAATCGCGACACCAGCTAAAGTTTGGTGTTTGCCTAGCATGGTTTTTCCGTTGGCTTGCATCACCGCACGCGCTTCAACCCAAGTCGCTAAGCCATCTGCGATACCAGAAGCGAGTAAACGTTTTGGTGCTTGAGAGATAACTTTGCTATCCACCAAGACCAATTCTGGGTTTTTAGAATAGAAGATATAGCGAGCAAAGGCACCTTCATCCGTGTAGATAACTGACAAGGCTGAAACCGGAGCATCTGTAGAGGCAATGGTCGGAGCAATGACAACTGGTGATTTTAGAAGATCGGCAATGGCTTTTGCACTATCGATGGTCTTTCCTCCGCCAAGTCCGATGACTAAGTCACAGCCATTCTCTTCTGCCAGACTGACCACACGATTGATTTCATTATCAGAAGCTTCACCATTGAAGAATACTGGCAAAACTGTAAAGCCATACCGAAGGAGATACTTTTCAAAACGTTCCCCTACGATATCATAGACTACTGAATCACAGAGTAAAACGGGATGACTCCCCAGTTCTAAAATAGGTTTTGCATTTTCAAATAAAGCATTTTCCCCTTGAATGTAACGAGATGGACTTGCAAAATTTCTCATACACTCCTCCTTTATCAAATTGTATTCTTATGATGAACGGCTGACCAATCTGCTTCGAAGTCATCTACTGCTTTTGCAATAGAAGGCATTCCAAAAGCTGCTTCAAATACATCTGCCCCTGCCGTAATTGCTTGTGTTCCTTCTTTAAATGCTCGATTAACTTGAGCCACATTTTTAAAGGAAGCTGCTAGAATTTTGCTTGATGAATGATCACGCTCTATGGCACTCGCTAACTGAGAAATAACCTGAGCTGAATCAATGTTTAAGTTTTCCATACGATTGTAATAAGGTGCAAAATAGTCGGCTCCTGCCTCAATCGCTAACAGCCCTTGAAAAACAGTATAGATTGCTGTTGCAGTAATTTTGTAACCCTCTGCTTTTAACACTTTAATTGCAGCAAGTCCTTCAGGTGTTACTGGGACTTTAATATAGGTGTTTTCATCGCATTGTTCGCGAATTTTAGCCGCATCTTTCAAAATTCCTTCATAATCTTTTGCGACAACTTGAACATGGATGGAAGGAGAGCCCCCAATGATTTCTCGCACCTTATGGATACGATCAAAAAAATCAATGTCCCCTTCTTTTTTTGCAATTGTTGGGTTCGAAGTTACCCCAGCAAGGGGTAACACTCGTGCCCATTTTTTTATCTCATCTAAATTTAAAGTATCAAGCATAAATTCCATATACATACCTCTTTACTATAGAGTATGCTCTGTCCGTCCAATAATATCATCTTGTGTAGCTCTTGATAGTACATTGAAGAAAGCTGAGTAGCCTGCAACACGTACAATTAAGTCACGGTGTTTTTCCGGATGTTTTTGAGCATCTAACAACGTTTCTCTAGAAACCACATTGTATTGAATATGGTATCCGTGTAGACGATTAAAGAACGTACGGAGTAAAGCAATAAGTTTTAATTTATCTTCTTCTTTGGCTAAAGTTTGTGGGTTTACTTTTTGGTTCAGTAAAACACCACCAACAATTTCATCTGTTGGCAATTTAGAAACAGATTTTAGAACAGATGTTGGGCCATGTTGGTCCATATTGTGGGATGGAGAGCATCCTTCTGCTAGTGGAGTTCCAGCATTACGACCGTCCGGAGTAGCTAATGTTCCACGACCTTGTCCTACATTGGCTGAAATAGAAGATGTACCTGAGTAACGGATACCACCGATTGGCCCACGTCCATAGCGAGTATTTGGATATTTAGCAATTTCATCCACATAAATATCGTATGCTTCTCGAACTAAGCTGTCTGCATAGTCATCATCGTTTCCATACTTCGGTGCATCATGGATAAGCATCTCTTGGATTTCTTTTCCACGTTCGCCCTCGTAATCGGTTTCCAGAGCATGCCATAACTCTTGTGGCGTTAAGCGTCCTTCTTCGAATACCAGTTTCTTGATTGCTGCAAGTGAATCGGATAAGTTTGCAATACCCACTTGTAAACCAGAAATATAATCGTAGACAGCTCCACCTTCTTTCAAGTGTTTTCCACGTCCAATACAGTCATCTGTCAAAGCTGAACAGAGGATATCTGGCACTTCTCTTTCAAGAGATAGGTCGATCGAGTTTTCTACGATCACACTCATGCGGGTTAAGTGGCGCAAAGTTTTGTCCCAAGCAGTTTGCAATTCATCGAAGCTCTTCATGTCTTTAAAATGACCGAAGCTTGGTGCAAAACGCTTGCCAGAAGCAGGATCGATTCCGTCATTCATCGTAATGAGCAAAACTTTAGGGAAGTTCATATAACTCATACCTGTACAGCGATAGCCCCATTTACCTGGAACAGCTGTTTCTACACAACCAATTGCACTGTAATCATAAGCATCTTCTTCAAGAACACCTTTTGAAATAAAGGATGGAATAATGATCTCATCATTATTGAAAGCAGGCATACCGAATCCGAGCTTCATAACTTCAATACATTCGTTCATGAAGCGGGCATCCAAACCAGCATGGTAACGAACAGTTAAGTTTGGTTGAGGAAGGTGAGTTTGAGCAACAGACTTCAACACTAAATAAGACAATGGGTTAACGGCATCTTTCTTATCACGCGTTTGACCACCAATCGTAACGTTTTGATAAAGCGGACTACCTGCAGATGAGAAGGTATGTGCTTGACTACGTACTTTGTTAATTGTAATAGTCTTAATCCAAAGGTTGGTCAAGCGTTCAACAATACTCTCTTCAGTTTCCCGTCCACTTTCCAAATCAGCTTTAACGTATGGATACATATATTGGTCAAAACGGCCATATGAAAGTGAGTGTCCATTTGATTCAATCTGAAGAATACATTGGATAAACCAAACGGACTGAACAGCCTCTGCAAATGTACTTGCAGGCTCGTATGGAACTTTTGAGCAAATCTCTGCAATTTCAAGCAATTCCTTCTTACGTTCAGGAGTTGCTGTTTCAGCAAGTTGTTTAGCAAGTTCCACAAATCGTTGAGCATAGGTCTTAACAGCATCAACTACGATAAAGATAGAATCGTAAAAATGGTACTTATCAATGCTAGCTGGATCCGTTAGATCTAGGGCTGCTTTAGCTTGGCGAGCTCTTTCTTCAAAACCTTTCAAGCCATATTGCAATAATTTTTGATAATTGACTGCTAAGTGGGCATCTCCTGAATTCATCTTCCCTTCCATACCGAAGAATCCTGTTTCCATATAAACAGATACTTCTTCAGGTAGAAGAGCTCCAGCTCTTGCACGTAAGTTATTATTTTCCCAGAACGGTGCGATACTACGGAGCTGCTCTTTCGTTTCTTCCGTAATATAGAAGACGTCACCATCCCGCTTTTCAAAAAGATCCAATTCCTTCAGAACGAACTCTAAAGTATATTCTGGGAAGATCGGAGCATCTTTATTAGAGGATGCTTGGTTTCCAGCAATCATGGATTCATCCTCAATATAGATTGTCATATTTTCAAGAATCTCTTTCAACATATAGGCACGTTTAAGAACATTTGGTTGTTCCTTATAACGATCATATGCCTTAGTTGCAAGAACAGCACGTTCAGCATCGATGTAAGGCTTCTTGTTTAAGACATCTTCACGATACTTATTCATGCGTTCAGTGAGGCTTCCAAAATATTCTGTTTTAATGCTTGTACTTGCTACTTCTACTTGTTTCATTTTTTCAAAACCTTTCTTTTGAAATTATTTTGTTTTCTTTCGTAACTATAGTAGCATTAAATTTTACGAATTTCAATGAATTATGGATAATACCTATAAATTCTATTCTAGTCGCACATCTGTGCATTCCTAATAAACGCACTATTTTTCAGCCTGTAATTCGTTGTTATAGGCAAGATTATCTTGGAATTTGAAGAATGGGAAATATACGACAGTCGAGGTTGCAAGAACTAGCACTTGAACGAACGCACCTTGCCAACCTCCAACCATAAATCCAGAAATAATGGCTGGTGTACTCCAAGGAAGGGTCACACCTGAGAATGGATGCATGAACCCAATAGCAATTGAAGTATAAACAATTATCGCTGCTAAAATTGGAACGATAATAAATGGAAGGAACATCACTGGGTTCATTACAATTGGGAAGCCAAATACGACGGGTTCGTTAACATTGAAGATTGCAGGAAAAGCTGCAACTTTCCCAAGTGCCTTATATTGTTTTGACTTAGCAGCAAATAACATAGCAATAACCAAACCAAAGGTTATACCTGATCCAGACAAAATAAGGAAACTATCTAGGAATTGTTGGGTTACAATGTGGGCACCATTTTCAACGGATAGCTTCCCAGCTGCCAACATTGATTTATTGGCATCCAGGTTAGAAAGTAGCAAGGCTGTTACTACACCATTGACAACTGATTGTCCGTGCACACCAAACCACCACAAGAACGAAATAAAGAAGGCAATTCCAATCGCTCCGTAAAGGGATCCTGTTAGACCTTGTAGAGGAACCTGAATGACATCATAGATCATTTCAATGAAGGTACCGCCACTTGTCACTACTTTTGATACGATATAGACAATCATTGATAGTAAGAAAATCACGAAAGCAGGAATCATCGCTTCAAATTGTTTGGCAATGGCTTGAGGTACTTGTTCTGGCATTTTAATAACAATGTGTCTTTGGATAAACACAGTATAAATCGCACCAACTACCAGACCAATAATAATGGCACCGATAATCCCTTGACCACCAAACCATACTTTTGCAATGGCATCGCCAATCGGTTCTCCCTTAGCTGGTACATAAGAAGATTTTAACAAGATAAAGAATGAAGATAGGGACAAAACTCCTGCTGGCAAAGGTTCTACTCCACTGTTTTTAGCATATGAATAACCAATGGAGAAGCAAGAAATTAATCCCATGATGGCGAATGTTCCTGAATAAACCTGCATAAATGGCTCTGTCCATGTATCGCCAAATACACTAGCAATAGCCTGATTAAGACCTTCAAATGGTAATTGCCCAATAATCAGAAACAAACTACCAACTACTGTTAATGGAAGGATCGCTAACATCCCATCTTTAAGAGCAATAATTCCTTTCATGTTTACAAAACGCATGATTGGAGCGATAATTTTCTGAGAATTAAAATTAGACATGGGAAGCCTCCTTATTTTTCTCCTAGCAATTCTAGAGCTAGATTTAGTACTTTCTTACCATCCAACATCCCATAATCTGCCATAGGGATGACAGCAATAGGAATATGGTTTGCCTCACAAATCGCTTTTGATTTATCCAAAGTATAAGCTACTTGAGGGCCCAACAAAGCGACATCGATTTCAGGAGCAAAATCTGCTAATTTCGCTTGAGAATAGGCATCGATTTCAGCATCAATCCCTAATTCCTTAGCCGCCACCTTCATATTATTTACCAACATTCCTGTTGAAAATCCTGCTGCACAAAACAATCCAATTTTCATCTTCTTTTCCTCCTTATTGTTTCGCTGAAAGTTCTTTACGTAAGTCAATCATTTCTTTGATCAAGTTAATCTCTGTGATTGAAGTCATTAAGTGATCTTGTGAGTGCACAAACAAAGCTGTAATCTCTGTCTTTGTCCCACCTGCTTCCTGGGCTAAAAATTGTGTTTGCAAGTTATGCGCTTCTAGCAATGCTGCATCTGCTTTCGCAATTTCGTCTTCAGAAGATGTAAAATCGCCCTCCTTAGCATATGATAAAGCTTGGTAAATATGCTGTTTAGCATCACCCGCATTTAAAATCAATCCCATAATAATTTGGTCTGCAACAATTATTTCCATGTGCACTACACTCCTTTATCAATCTACTGAAAGCGCTTTTTCTATTGTCAATATACCATTTATATTTTTGTCGGTCAATAAAAATCGCGACATTTGATTATTGTTTTTGATTTTTGCACATTTGTGCTGTTTAACTCAAAAAAATAAGGACCGCATTCATGCTGTCCTATTTTTTAATAAATTGCTGATCACCATCTAATTCTAAAACTTTTAAGATTGTCGCTTCATCAGTGACTAAATGATTGATATAGTTGGCTTTCAAAACCGATAAAATTGCTTTTGCTTTTTGATCACCGTAGGCTAAAGAGATGGTGTTTGGTACCTTTCTCAATTCCTCCAATGTGATAGATATTGTTCTTTCCTGTAATTCAGGATAAACGGGGACACCTTCTTGATCAAAGAAACGACAGCATACTTCTCCTACAGCATGTTCTGACTCCAATTTCCTAAAATCATTTGATGTCAGCATATCAAACCACTGAGGATTCTTGCTATCTGCATAGCCACCAATCCCCACAGCCGCAACATCCAAACAACGCCAACTAGCTTTCAAATCCTCAAAATACTTAGAAGATAAGATACCTTCCGTCACCTCAGAATTTTCTTGAATGACACTCGCGTTTATAAAATGACATTCCCCATGAAATTTACTCGCCATACTGTAGATCAGCGTATTGACATGGTAGCGAGCATGAATATGACTGGGACCTCCAGCTAGGGGATAAAACTGAACACCATCCAAACGCTTCGTTCCAACTTGTTCTACCATTAATCTGAGAGACTTGCCCCATGAAAATCCGACTGTCATTCCATCTTCAATCAAATTACGCAGCATGACCGCACTTGCTTGAGCCAGTCGCTTTTCAAGGCTTTCTCGAGGCTCATCAACTAGATTCGGTATAATTTCGATAGCTTTTAAGCCATATTTTTGTTTGATATAATTTTCTAAATGGAAGAGGCGAGTATCAAAGTTTTCGATTTCAATTTTTACAACTCCCTCTTTTTTAGCCTCTGCTAGCATTCTGCTGACAGTTGTACGGTAGATTCCAGTTTCTGCTGCGATTTGCGATTGACTTTTGTCTTCAACATAGTATAGATAGGCTAATTTAGCAAGTAACTTTTTCCGTTCATCTTTCAATTGGCTTCTCCTTCTTATACTAAAGTTAAAATCGTTTGTGAATCCTCAAGTTTTTCTTTCGCTTCTTGAGATATATTCTTATCTGTTATGACTCTCGAAACTTGTGAAAGTGCAAATCGTCTGACGGTTCCACATTTCCCAAATTTACTTGAATCTGTCAAGACAACCACTTCCTTAGAAACATCGGACATAGCTTGAACAACTTCACTTCTCATCATATCTTTCCCAGTAAAGCCAAGTTCATCATCATATCCGTCAACCCCTACAAAAGCAAAGGGAACTCTAAACGAGCGGATTAATTCTTTCAAAAGCGGACCTACAGTCACTCTCGATTCTTTTTGAAATTCACCACCAAGTAGGATGATTTTACAAGAATCATATTCCTGAATATAATCTGCAATAAAATAAGAATTTGTCACAATCTTGACATTCTTTTTTGTTTGGCAAATTTCTTCCGCTAGCAAAGCACATGTAGAGCCCGATTCAATCAAAACCGTGTCGTTATCCTTAATTAATTTAGCAGCTTCCTTGGCTATTCTTTTCTTGGTATCATATTGAAAGGACAATCGAACATTGATATCATCTCCACTATTTAAAACAGCATAGCCGTGTTCTCTATGCAATAATCCTTTGGATTCTAGCTTGTCCAAATCCTTTCGAATGGTCACTTTAGAGACTTGTAATTTCTCAGACAAGCTATTAACATCAATCTTTTCAAATTCCGATACTAATTTCAATATTTCATCTAAACGTTGCATTGTTTTTACCTCTTCTCTATTTTAGCAAATTTTCGAGTGAATTCAAAACAAAATAAACTTTCGTTCGTAATTGAATTAGTTTCTTAAATAATGTATAATGGACTTACTAGATTGATAGGAGAGCAAAAATATGGAACAAAATCGTGGCATAATCTTTAATATCCAACACTTTAGTATCCATGATGGCCCTGGAATCCGAACTACTGTATTTCTCCCCTACGTTGTCCATGGTGCTCCAATCCTGAATCCCAGCGTGCAAATCCTGAAAAAATGTTGGATGCTGTTACTAAAAAGGAAACCATCACAGGAGAAGAAAAAACAGTTACAGAAATCATAGATGATGTCTTAAAAGACGTTGACTTCTACGAAGAATCTGGTGGTGGCCTTACCCTGTCTGGTGGAGAAATCTTCGCTCAATTTGAATTTGCCAAAGCAATCTTAAAAGCTGCGAAAGAAGTTGGACTTCATACTGCAATCGAAACGACAGCTTTTGTTGAACATGAGAAATTTGTCGATCTCATTCAGTATGTTGATTTTATTTATACAGACCTTAAACATTACAATACACTTAAACATAAGAAGGTTGTCGGAGTCAACAATCATCTGATTATTAAAAATATTCATTATGCCTTTGCTCAAAACAAAACAATCGTTTTACGTATTCCAGTCATTCCTAATTTCAATGACTCTTTAACTGATGCTGAAGAATTTGCTTCCCTTTTTAATTCTCTCAACATCGATGAAGTACAACTGCTCCCATTTCACCAGTTTGGAGAAAACAAATACAAGCTTTTAGGACGTCGCTATGAAATGGAAGGAATAAAAGCCCTGCATCCAGAAGATTTATATGACTACCAGCAAGTTTTTTTAGATCATGACATTCACTGTTATTTCTAATCCACTCAAAAATCCCCAAAGCTAGTTTCAATTTACTGAAACTTGGCTTTGGGGATTTCTTATTCTTTCACGAGCATCGAGAAAAAGAGAGATTGCCTGGTGGGCATGGCCCACATGGTCAAGAAAATCAATCAATTGCTTAACTGAAGTCGAGACTACTTCCTTTGGAAAAAAGATAAATCAATTGGCATTCATGGAATGCGGCATTGATTTCCTATTTTTCTGCAGGAAGTTTCGGTAAACCGAATCGTCTCTCCTATCTTAGTTTACCAAATGATCACGCGGTCTTCTGGTGCTCGCCACATGCCGTCACCTTCTTTGACATCAAAGGTTTCAAAGAATTCGTCAAAGTTTGGTAATTGAACATTGGTACGGAGTTTTCCTGGTGCGTGGACATCGACACTTGCGAGGAGTTGCATGTACTCTGTTCGGGCTTTCATGCGCCAGATGCGAGCAAAGTTGGTGAAGAATTCTTCTGCTGAGAAATCTTCCTCTTTCTTAGCGGCTTCAAGAGCTGCAGCGATACCACCGAGGTCTGCTACGTTTTCAGAAACGGTCAATTTCCCGTTGATCTTGGCACCGTATGAGTCTTGTCCTTCAAACTGATCGATGACTTTTTGAGTACGAGCGGTAAAGGCTTCGTAATCTTCTGGCTTCCACCAGTCTTTCAAGCTACCGTGCTCGTCAAAGGAGGCTCCATTGGTGTCAAAGGCGTGGGAGATTTCATGGGCAATGACCGCACCGATTCCGCCGTAGTTGGCTGATGATGATTGGTGAAGGTCATAGAAAGGTGCTTGTAAAATCGCTGCTGGGAAGACGATTTGGTTTTGTTGCGGATCATAGTAAGCA
The DNA here is from genome assembly GCF_022240605.1 of Streptococcus sp. DFI.7.26. Taxonomy (NCBI): domain Bacteria; kingdom Bacillati; phylum Bacillota; class Bacilli; order Lactobacillales; family Streptococcaceae; genus Streptococcus; species Streptococcus sp. DFI.7.26. The sequence continues at coordinate 13,563 of NZ_JAKOGN010000014.1, forward strand.
TTGACCATATTAGCTGGCATGTGCCATTCGCTCCGATCGACTGGTTGGTTCCACTTGCTCCAAGTATGGGCAATGGAAATTTCATAGAGAGCTTGAGCATTTTCCACCAAGGTCTTGCTCTCGTCGATAATCTTTTTGGCGTATGTTTCTGGTAATTTTTCAGGGTAGCCAATATGCGGTGTAATGACATTGAGTTTGACAATGGCTTTTTCACGAGTTTCAGGAGCGAGCCAGTCTGCTTTTTCTAAGCGCTCCTTGTAGACGTCAATCATGGTCGCTACTTTATGCTCTACGTCTGCTTTTGCTTCTGGTGAGAATTTTTCTCCCGCATACCAGAGTCCAAGCGCTTGGCTATAAGGTCCTTCTGCCAAGGCCAAAGCGGCTTTTTCTTTTGGACGAGGTTCTGGAATCCCCGTGATGATCCGTCCATATTCACCAGACAAGACACGGATTTCTTCGGTCAAGAAAGACGTCCAATCTAAGGCTGCACCGAGTTTCAATTTGGCATGAATGGTTTCCCAGTTGGCTGCCGAGTAGTATTTTGGTGCAAATTCTTTCCAGAAACGCTCTTCTGGCACGATGATTTTATCTGGTGTTTGTCCGATCACTTCAGTAAAGAAGGCATCGAGTGGCAATTCTGGAACCAAGGCCTTGAAATCTGCCCACTCATAAGGATGGTAGAGTTTGTTGTACTCTGATCTTTCTTCATTTGACAAGACATATTTGGCTAATTCTGCGTCCGCTGCAATGACCTTATCCAGGATATCTTTGATTTCTTCCTCTGAGAAATCAAATTTTGGCAAGAGTTTTTCCATCATTTGGCGCCAGATAGCCAGCAATTCTGGTCCTTTTTCGTTTCCTTCTTCATAGTAGGTCGTATCTGGCAAGATGAGAGCAAGAGACTCTCCCCACAAGACATTCATTTGAGCATTCATAAAGTCTGGTGACACGCTAAATGGCATGAGATTTGGTTTACCAGCTAGTTCATAGGTCCCCAACTTGCTGGTATAGTCTTCAAAAGAAGACAGAGCCTTAATTTCATTGATCAAGGGCATGACTGTTGCTACACCAGCTGCTTCCCGCGCATCAAAATCTGCCACCATTTTGTGGTATTTGACAAAGTTTTGCAGAATGCTGTCTTCAGGCAATTCTTCTCCCCGTTGCCATTTTCCGGTAATATCCAACATCAAGTTTTCGATATCTTGGATCAAGTCCATAAAACCACCAGTTGACGGTTTGTCATCAGGAATAACAGCTGTCTCAGCCCATTCCCCATTGACGTAATCATAAAAATCATCTTGTAAACGTACCATGATCTTCTCACTTTCATTCTTTTCTATTAACCTTATCAAAAATAGGTCTATTTTTCAATGATTACAAGCGAGTTAATCTAAATTATTTTTAAAATTAACTTGACTTAATTTTTTCATTCATGTATATTAATGGTAAAGGAGAAAAATCATGATTCAAATTGAACATCTAAGTGTTGCTTACCAGCAAACACTGGCCTTGGAGGATCTTTCCCTCACCATCCAGGGTCCAACCATCCTAGGCATTCTTGGACCCAACGGAGCTGGAAAATCAACCCTGATCAAGGCCATGCTAGGACTTCTCCCTCATTCGGGAAAGGTCCAGCTCGATCAAAAAGACCTCGGCCAAGTTCTTCAACGAGTGGCCTACGTCGAACAGAAATCCGCTATTGATTTCCACTTCCCCATCACGGTGCGGGAGTGTGTCTCGCTGGGGCTCTATCCCCATCTTTCTATCTTCAAGAGAAAAAGCAAAGAGGATCTCCAAAAAGTAGAAAATGCCTTGAAACTTGTCAATCTTCTTGATCTAGCAGATCGCCAGATTGGCCAGCTTTCAGGAGGGCAATTCCAAAGGGTTCTGATCGCCCGCTGCTTGGTTCAAGAAGCAGAGGTCATCTTCTTGGATGAGCCCTTTGCTGGGATTGACTCTGTTAGCGAAGACATCATCATGCAGACACTCCAAACCTTGAAAAAGGAAGGTAAGACCATCCTGATTGTCCATCACGATCTGAGCAAGGTCCCAGCTTATTTTGACCAGATCCTGCTCCTTCATCGCAAACTGATTGCTTTTGGGAAAACAGAAGAAACCTTTACCAAAGAGAATCTTCACGCAGCCTACGGTCATGAACTTTTTATAGGAGGTGAAATCAGATGATTGCAGAATTTATCGATGGATTACAACAATTTCATTTCCTCCAAAACGCTCTCATTACAGCTATTGCCATAGGGATCGTCGCTGGTGCAGTCGGATGTTTCATCATTTTGCGAGGCATGTCTCTCATGGGAGATGCCATCTCACACGCGGTCCTTCCAGGTGTGGCCCTTTCCTTTATCCTGGGCATCAATTTCTTTATTGGCGCCATTACCTTTGGACTTTTAGCTTCCATCCTCATCACCTATATCAAGAGCAACTCCATCATCAAGAGCGACACTGCAATTGGGATTACCTTTTCTTCTTTCCTCGCCTTAGGAGTCATTCTGATTGGAATCGCTAAAAGTTCCACCGACCTTTTCCACATCCTCTTTGGGAATATCTTGGCCGTGCAAGACCAGGATATGTGGATGACCATCGGTATTGGGGTGGCGGTCTTGCTGGTGATTTGCCTGCTCTTTCGACCCTTACTGCTCACATCTTTTGACCCCGTTCTGGCTCAGTCCATGGGCGTCCGGGTCAAGGTCTATCACTACCTTCTCATGGTGCTCTTGACCTTGGTTTCTGTCACTGCTATGCAGAGTGTCGGGACCATTCTCATCGTTGCCATGCTCATCACACCCGCTGCGACAGCCTATCTCTATGCCAATAGCCTCTGGTCCATGATGCTCCTTTCATCCGGATTAGGTGCTCTTGCATCCATCCTGGGACTCTTTATTGGCTACAGCTTTAACATCGCCGTTGGGTCTTGTATCGTCCTCACTTCTGCAGTCTTCTTTCTCATCAGCTTCTTTATCGCTCCTAAGCAGAGAAAGAATAAGCACGCTCTTTCACCTCATTAAAGGAGAAACACATGAAAAAAATCGCTTCTGTCCTTGCCCTCTTTGTGGCGCTCTTATTCGGCCTTATGGCCTGTAGCAAAGGCTCTTCTTCCAAGTCCTCATCTGATAAATTGAAGGTGGTCACCACCAACTCCATCCTCGCAGATATCACCAAAAATATCGCGGGGGATAAAATCGAGCTACACAGTATTGTCCCTGTCGGCCAAGATCCCCATGAATACGAACCACTCCCAGAAGATGTCAAAAAAACTTCACAAGCAGACCTCATCTTCTACAACGGCATCAACCTCGAAACGGGTGGCAATGCTTGGTTTACCAAGTTGGTCAAAAATGCTAATAAAGTAGAAAACAAGGACTATTTCGCTGCCAGCGATGGCGTAGAGGTCATCTACCTAGAAGGCCAAAACCAAGCTGGAAAAGAAGACCCTCACGCTTGGCTCAATCTCGAAAACGGGATCATCTATGCTAAAAACATTGCTAAACAATTGATCGCCAAAGATCCAAAAAATAAGGACTTCTACGAAAAAAATCTAGCAGCCTATACTGAAAAACTGAGCAAGCTGGATCAAGAAGCCAAGCAAGCATTCAATAACATCCCAGCAGAGAAGAAGATGATCGTAACCAGTGAGGGTTGCTTCAAGTACTTCTCCAAAGCCTACGGCGTCCCATCTGCCTATATCTGGGAAATCAACACTGAAGAAGAAGGGACACCTGAACAAATCAAAACGCTGCTAGAGAAATTGCGTCAAACCAAAGTACCGTCCCTCTTTGTCGAATCCAGTGTCGATGAGCGTCCTATGAAAACTGTGTCTAAGGATAGCAATATCCCTATCTTTGCAAAGATCTTTACTGACTCGATCGCCAAAGAAGGCGAAGAAGGCGACAGCTACTACAGCATGATGAAATGGAATTTGGAGAAAATCGCAGAAGGTTTGAACAAATAAGATTCCAAACTGATTAGATTCTCAAACAAATCAGTGGCTCTTCCCCCTTCATTAATGTACAATGAAAAGAAAAAAGGAGTCTTTGCTATGACAACATTTTTAGGAAACCCTGTTACCTTTACCGGATCTCAACTTCAAGTTGGCGATACTGCTCATGACTTTTCACTGACTACACCAAACTTAGAGAAAAAATCTTTGGCTGATTTTGCTGGGAAGAAAAAAGTCCTCAGCGTGATCCCATCTATTGACACAGGTATCTGTTCCACCCAAACACGTCACTTCAACCAGGCCCTCTCTGACATGGAGGACACTGTGGTCTTGACGGTTTCCGTCGACCTTCCTTTCGCTCAAGGTAAATGGTGTGCTGCTGAAGGGATCGAAAATGCCATCATGCTCTCAGACTACTTCGACCATTCCTTCGGGAAAGCCTACGGCCTCTTGATCAATGAATGGCATTTGCTCGCACGCGCTGTCTTGGTCCTAGATGCGGACAACAAGGTCACTTACGTTGAATACCTCGACAACATCAACAGTGAACCAAATTACGACGCTGCAATCGAAGCCGTCAAAGCACTTGGATAATAAAAAGAGGTCTACGACCTCTTTTTCATTACTATAAAATTCGTTCAGAGACTTTCCTTAAGAGAATTTCTAAGTGTCCTTTTTCTTCAATCCGAAAGAGGACTACTATAAAATCCGATGGAGTCCATTCTGGAAGAGAACCCGCCAGCGTAAGCGTGGGATGCCTCTGAGGAAACTCCGCACGCGCTTTGCTACTTGTTGCTTATAGCTCTTGCCTCCTTGTGCAAAGGTTCCCTTCCGACTCCAGTAGCCTTCAATACTGCGATCATTCTTCGGAGCTAGATAGCGAACACCTTGCTGATAGAGAACCTTCTTGCGAAAAGCTGGATCCCACGGTTTAACGGGATCGATATCCAAGTCCTTATGGGTATGGCCTTTGGCTAAGCCATAGTTGAAACTGGCTCCATTGACAATGCCATTTTCAGAAATCTGATACGGATCCACTTCGTTGAGAAACTGGCCACCCTGATCCAGGATATACTCTGTATGAAAGTTGAGCAATACCTTAAAATTCAACTGGGCCTGAGCACGAGATGGGAAAGCAAGTTGGCCATCTTGATCCACATAGACCTTATTATGGAGACGAGCTGCTGCATAAGCATCGATTTTGATCCCTTTTGTCTCCTGCAAGTAAGCTTGTAGCGCCTCTTCATCAGTCTGCCCCGCTCTGGCATAATGCTCCCGAATCCACTGGGCCTGGTAGGCAGAGAGCAGATAGCGAAACTGGTGAACCTGTCGTTTTAAGAGCTGATCTCCTGCTTTGCTGGCTAATGGATCCTGAGCAAATGCTACTTGAACCACTCTTGAAAAAGAGGACCAAAAAGACGAATGAGGCGGGCAATCTGGCCAGAACCGCTTCAGTAAGAAGGCAGTCTCCTCACAGGTTCCCGATAAATCCCGTGGCATGAGACAGAGGTGCATGACCCCTCTTAAGAGGGCCTGGGCACGGCCTTCCGTCAACCCTTGCAGTTCTCTCTGCCACATCTCTTGGAAAAGAGGACTGGCAAAGACGAAGACAGAGCGGTAAGAGTCTTGCCTTGTTGCTTCATCTTCGCAAGACTGCAGTTGTTTTTCTAAGTAGCTGAGACCTCTGGTCGTCCAGCCCAGTTTTTCCAATTCCTGTCGCTGCATTTGCACCCTCCTTTCCATATTGTTCTCGGTTTATGCTTCTATACTATCATCTTTCTCCCTCCCAGACAATTCCTATCCACTGGCCAAGCCATTTCGCGCTTTTTTTGATATACTAGAAGAAGCGAAGAAAAGAGGACCCTATGACACCAAATAAAGAAGATTACCTCAAGTGCATCTATGAAATCGGCACGCAACATGAAAAAATTAGTAACAAAGAGATTGCGGCCCGGATGCAGGTTTCGCCTCCAGCCGTGACTGAGATGGTCAAACGCATGATCTCGGAGAATCTCCTCATCAAGGACAAGACCCACGGCTATCTGCTCACCGAGCTCGGCCTCCAAACGGTTTCTGATCTCTTTCGCAAGCACCGCTTGATCGAAGTGTTCTTGCTCAAAAAACTTGGCTATACGGCCGAAGAAGTCCATGAAGAAGCTGAAGTGCTCGAGCATACTGTCTCCGACCGCTTTATCGATAAACTTGACCAAATGTTAGACACTCCCAAGACCTGCCCCCATGGAGGAACCATTCCACCAAAAGGAAAACTTCTCATCGAGGCTTACCAGGACCGTTTGAGTGATGTCAGCGAACTGGGAACCTATCGTTTGCGAAGAGTCCAGGATAGCTTTGAATTGCTGAATTTTTTAGACCAGATCCAGCTGACCATTGGAGATGTCATTCTCTTCAAAGGCTATGATGATTATACCGGCCTCTATCAGCTCCAGATCAAAGACCAGGACATCCAGATCAATCATCTGATTGCCCAACAACTTTACATAGAAAAACATGCCCTTTAATCAAGGGCATGTTTTTTTCTTTCTATGGATTTTTCGTATCGAGGATGATAGTCACTGGGCCATCATTGATGAGTTCGATTGCCATATCTGCAGCGAAGACCCCTCGTTTGACAGGGACTTCCTTTTCTAACAAATCATTGAAGTCATCGTAGAGCTGGCTGGCCATCTCTGGATTGGCTGCCCCGATAAAGGCTGGACGATTGCCTTTTTTTGTCTGGGCAAAGAGGGTAAATTGAGAAATCGAGAGGATTTCTCCTTGAATATCCTTGACAGATAAGTTCATCTTCCCTTCTTCATCCGAGAAAATCCGCATTTGGGTGACCTTGCGCACCGCATACTCCAAATCCTTCTGGTCATCCTCAGGCCCCACTCCCACCAAGAGAAGAAGTCCTTCTTGAATCTGACTATAAACTTGACCGTCAATAGAAACCGAGGCCCTTTTGACCCGTTGAATTACTAATTTCATCTTATTATCCTATTTTAACAATCTATTGAGCATTCACTGCTACCTTCAAAGAAAATCGACATCAGACAAGGCAGTGAGACGCAGGCAGACTATCCGAAAACCAAAGGCTGTTCAGGTGCTTTTAGGGCAAGGCAGCGAGACGAAGACAGTACTTAAGTACGACGAGGCGAGCTAACGAAGCAATAAAAGATAACTGAGCAGCCGACTAGCCGTTGGTACGCTTAACAGAGTAAACCTCCGGCACACTCTTAATCTTATCCACAACCGTTGTCAACATAGACAGGTTTGGAATCCCGAAGGAAATGTGGATATTGGCAAATTTCATATCCTTGGTTGGTTGGGCATTGACGGTTGAAATCATCTTAGCCGTGTTGGAGAGGACTTGGAGGACATCGTTGAGGAGGCCTGCACGGTTGAGGCCGTAAATATCGATATGGGCGATGTAATCCTTGGTCGTGTTATTGTCTTCCCACTCGACGTCGATCAAACGTTGCTCGTAGTTGTCTTGAGCCCGCAGGTTCATACAGTCTTGACGGTGGATGGCAACCCCACGTCCTTTGGTAATGTAGCCGACAATTGTATCTCCTGGCACAGGATTGCAACACTTGGCAATCCGGATCAAGAGACCAGAAGCGCCTTGGATGACGACGCCACCTTCATGGCGGACCTTGAGGGTGTCTTTTTTATTTTCAACCTTGACTTCGCCACCCTTGACCAGCTCTTCGGCTTCCGCACGCGCCTTGGCTTTTTCCTCTTCGCGGCGCTCTTCTTCCGTCAAACGGTTATAGACAGAAATCGCTCCCACTTCTCCAAAACCGATGGCCGCAAACAGGGCCTCTTCGGTCTTGTAGCTGGTCTTTTGCAAGACCTTGTCCATGTGCTTCTTGTCCATGAACTTGTTGGCAATCATATCATGCTCATGGAATTGAGCCATGAGCAACTCTCGTCCACGGTTGATCGAGAGTTCCTTGTCTTGGTTCTTAAAGAATTGGCGGATCTTATTGCGGGCCTTGCTAGTCTTGACGATATTGAGCCAGTCACGACTTGGACCAAAGGAGTTGGCATTGGTGATAATCTCCACCTGATCCCCTGTCCGTAGCTTGGTATTGAGAGGCACCATCCGGCCATTGACCTTAGCTCCGACAGCCTTTTCCCCTACCTTGGTATGGATCTCATAGGCAAAATCGATCGGCCCAGAATCTTTTGGAAGGGAACGGACAGTTCCATCTGGGGTAAAGACATAAATCTCTTCGGCCAGATAGTTTTCTTTGACCGTATCGACAAATTCCTTGGCATCATCTGCCTGGTCTTGGAGTTCCATCATCTCCTTGATCCAGTTCATCCCAATAGCTGATTCTTTGCTGTTGACTTGGCCCTTGATTCCTTTCTTATAAGCCCAGTGTGCCGCAACCCCGTACTCAGCAACCTCGTGCATTTCCTTGGTACGGATCTGGAACTCGATAGGACCTTTTGGACCGTAGACAGTGGTATGGATGGACTGGTAACCATTGGCCTTCCGATTGGCGATGTAGTCCTTGAAACGGCCTGGCATGGGCTTCCAGAGCTCGTGGATATAGCCCAGCATAGCATAGACATCGCTCGGTGATTCCAGGATACAGCGAATGGCAATCAAATCATAGATTTCATCAAAGCGTTTCTTCTTATCCTGCATCTTGCGGTAGATGGAGTAGATATGCTTAGGACGACCATAGATTTTCCCATAGAGGTGGCGTTCTGCCGCATAGGACTCGATCTTTTGAACGACTTCTTCTACCAAGGCTTCCCGCTCGCGACGCTTCTCCTTCATCATATGGGAAATCTTGTAGAACTCTACCTCGTTCAGATAACGGAAGGATAGATCTTCCAATTCCCACTTGACACTAGAAATCCCGAGACGATGGGCTAGTGGTGCATAGATTTCCATGGTTTCTTGAGAAATCCGCTCTTGCTTGTCCTTACGCAAATGCTTCAAAGTCCGCATGTTGTGCAAACGGTCTGCTAGCTTGACCAAAATGACACGGATGTCTTGAGACATGGCCATGAGCATCTTGCGGTGGTTCTCTGCCAGCTGCTCTTCATGGGACTTGTATTTGACCTTCCCGAGCTTGGTCACTCCATCAACAATTACTCGGACATCGTGTCCAAATTCGCGTTCTAGATCATCTAGGGTCGCGTCTGTATCCTCGACAACGTCGTGCAAAAAACCACAGGCAACCGTCACAGCATCCAACTTCAATTTTGCCAAAATGCCGGCAACTTGAATAGGGTGGATGATATAGGGTTCACCTGATTTACGGAATTGCCCGCTATGGCAGTCGACCGCATAAAGGAGAGCTTTTTCTACAAATGCAACATCCTCTCCCGACAAGTATTTTTTGGTAAGGGCAATAACCTGGCCCCCTGTTAAAGGTTCTTCTTTCGGCATCTAGTTTTCTCCACTTTCTTGCCTTCTATTCTATCACTTTTAGCCGTATATGAAAACTAGTCCGATTGACTTTCATGCTATTTGAGGAGCTTTCCAGCACTATCAGCCAGAAATCCCGAACGTAGGATCCCTTTTTATACAAATACTCCATTTTTTATAAAAAATTCATTAATTTGTAATATATAAAAAATAAGAAATCGAATATATTCTGAACAAAATAGGATATAATAGAAAGATATCATTTTATTTAGGAGGACAACCATGTCATCATTCCGTAAACAGGCTGCCCTATTCAGCCTTGCTGCTGCTTTCTTGGCAACGACTACTGCCCAGGCAGATGAAGCGACAAGCTCAAACTCGACTGATTCGTCAGCAACTGCTGTCACAGAGGCCGCAACTCCTGCGTCTCCCGCGACTAGCTCAGAAGCTACAGCTAGCAATAGCAATCCGACAGCTAGTGGAGAAGCCGCTGCTACAGCAGATGAAGCGACTCCAGCAGCACCTCAAAATAGCGCCAGTGACGCAAAAGCGACCACTCCAGTTGAGGGGCAAGAAGTCGATGTCCGCATCCTAGCAACAACGGACCTTCATACCAACTTGGTCAACTATGACTATTACCAAGACAAACCGGCGCAAAACGTTGGTCTGGCAAAAACAGCTGTCTTGATCGAAGATGCAAAAAAAGAAAACAGCAACGTCCTCCTCGTTGATAACGGAGATACTATCCAAGGAACTCCTCTCGGTACCTACAAGGCCATCGTCAATCCCATCAAAGACGGCGAGCAACACCCTATGTACACAGCTCTTCAAAAATTAGGCTTTGATGCAGGAACGCTTGGAAACCACGAATTCAACTACGGACTAGACTACCTTAAAAAGGTTATCGCAACCGCTGGTATGCCGATCGTCAATGCCAACGTCGTGGATGCAAATACTGGCGCTTTTGTCTACGATCCATATAAAATCATCAAAAAGACCTATACCGACAAAAACGGTCGTCCAGTCGATGTCAATATCGGGGTAACAGGCATCGTCCCTCCACAGATCCTCAGCTGGGACAAGGCTAATCTCGAAGGCAAGGTCAAAGTCAATGACTCCGTTGAAGCCATCCAAGCTATCATTCCACAAATGCGCAAAGCCGGAGCTGACGTCGTCCTCGTCCTTTCTCACTCTGGTATCGGAGACGACAAGTACGAAAAAGGTGAAGAAAACGAAGGCTACCAAATCGCTAGCCTCCCAGGTGTTGACGCTGTCGTAACAGGTCACTCACACGCAGAATTCCCAAGTGGAAATGGAACTGGCTTCTACGAAAAATATGCTGGTGTCGACGGGGTAAACGGTAAAATCAACGGAACACCCGTTACCATGGCTGGAAAATACGGCGACCACCTCGGGGTGATCGATCTCAACCTGCGCTATACCGATGGCAAATGGTCTGTTGTTGGAAGCAAGGCTGCCATCCGCAAGATTGACACCAAGTCAAAAGTAGCCGATGAGCGCATTACAGCGATTGCGAAAGAAGCGCACGAAGGTACGGTCAAATATGTCCGCCAACAAGTCGGAACCACTTCTGCTCCAATCACGAGCTACTTTGCCCTTGTGAAAGACGATCCATCTGTCCAAATCGTGAACAACGCACAAATCTGGTATGCTAAGAAAGAGTTGGCAGGAACTCCTGAAGCTAACCTTCCGATCCTCTCTGCTGCAGCACCATTTAAGGCAGGTACCCGTGGGGATGCTACTGCCTACACAGATATCCCTGCTGGCCCAATCGCCATCAAGAACGTCGCTGACCTTTATCTCTATGATAATGTCACTGCCATCCTCAAGGTGACTGGTGCGCAACTCAAGGAATGGTTGGAAATGTCCGCTGGACAATTCAACACGATCGACCCAACCAGTAAAGAGCCTCAACAGCTTGTCAACCCTAACTACCGGACCTACAACTTTGACGTCATTGACGGGGTGACCTATGAGTTCGACGTGACCCAGCCAAATAAATACGACCGCGAAGGAAAAACAGTTAACCCAGACGCTAGCCGTGTGCGCAACTTGAAATACCAAGGTAAGGAAGTCACTGCAGATCAAGAATTTATCGTTGTGACCAACAACTACCGGGCAAACGGAAAATTCCCAGGCGTTCGCGATGCTAGCTTGAATCAACTCCTTGGATTGGAAAACCGCCAAGCTATCATCAACTATATCTTGGAAGAAAAGAACATCAACCCAAGTGCAGATGGCAACTGGCACTTTACAAGCAGTATCAAGGATGCAGACGTTCGCTTCTTGACTGCTGATAAAGCCAAGGATCTGATTGGTAAAGACGGAGATGTTGTCTACCTTGAACCATCTAAACAAGAAGGATTTGGAGAATTCCGCTTTGTTTATGTGGAACCAAAAGTAGAACCTGAAACAAAACCAAAAGAACCAACAAGACCAGAAACAGGAAACCCTTCATTTATCTTTGTACCGAACCATCAAAAACCGGCACAAGATGAAACTATCACCCTGTCTCATAGCCAACAAACCATTACCCTTCCTGCACCAAATCCAGAAGGAACTCGCCCTGCAGAAGCTCGCCAAGAAACTGCGAAACCAGTGGTTGCTTCTTCTATCAGCGAAAAAATCTTGCCTGAAACAGGAGAGCGTGCTTCCATCTTAGCCCTTGTTGGATTGGTGATGACCGGTCTTGGCTTCCTTCTCCCATCTCGTAAGAAAGAAGAAAACTAATTCTTTCCTACTCTAAAAAATAACGCGTGAAGATCACCTTCACGCGTTTTTCATTAATTCTGTGACAACACTCACTGCGCTAAGAGCGTAGAGTGGGGCTGTTTCTGCTCGAAGAATACGAGGTCCAAGTCCTGCAAGGACTACTCCTTTAGCTTCAAAACTTTCAATTTCTGCAGGTGAAAGACCACCTTCTGGTCCAAAGATAAAGAGCAGTTTACTTCCAACTTCTAATCCTGTCAGCGATTGAATCAGAGCGGCTGCCTCACCTTCTTTGGCCGACTCTTCATAGGCTACCACGATGCGGTCAAACTGGTCGAACTGAGCTAGAAAGTCTGCCTTTTTCTCAAAAAGAGTAATGCTCGGGACCAAATTCCGCTTGCTTTGCTCGGCTGCTCCAAGGGTAATTTTTTCTAGTTTTTCGACCTTCTTGCCCAATTTTTTACCATCCCATTTGGCAACGGACCAGTCTGCAGGAAAGGCCCAGATTTGGCTAGCACCGAGTTCGGTTACTTTCTGAGTGATGAATTCCAGTTTGTCTCCCTTGGGAAAGCCTGATGCAATGGTCACTTGAATCGGCAGTTCCACGTTGTCAGCCAATTCTTCGATTAGCTCCAATTGACGCGCCTCTACATTGACCACGCGTGCCAAGCGCTTAATACCATCATCAAAAACTAAGGTTACCTCGTCCTCTTCTTTCAAACGCATGACCTGAAACATGTGCTTGCTAGTTTCCTTATCCTCAATGGTGACAGGAGAGATTGCACTCCCCTTGACAAAATACTGCTGCATGCTAGCCTCCAATCACACCGGAGACATCCTTGGTCTTCTTGAAGACGCAGGCATTCCATTCCCCTTGGATCATGTGGGTTTCAAGGAAAAATCCAGCTGACTCAGCCGACTCACGCACCATGTCCCACTTGTCCTTGATAATCCCGCTCATGATGAGATAGCCTTCGTCCTTGACCAAACGATAAGCATCATCCGTCAGGTGAATAAGGATATCCGCCAAAATATTAGCTACGATGACGTCTGCCTCGATTTCCACGCCTTTAAGCAAATCTCCTGGGGCTACATGGATGTTTTCCATACCAGGATTGAGCTCAATATTTTCCTGAGCTACACGAACCGCTACGTCATCCAAGTCATAGGCGAAGATTTCCTTGGCACCAAGTAGCGAGCTAGCAATGGAGAGGACACCTGAACCAGTTCCCACATCTAGCACCGTTTCGCCACCGCGAAGAACCTGCTCCAAGGCAAAGAGACTCATCTTGGTTGTTGGGTGAGTTCCTGTCCCAAATGCCATCCCTGGATCCAGCTTGATAATCTTCTCGCCAGCAGTCGCCTCATAGCCTGTCCATGACGGTACGATGGTTAGGTCATGGGTGATACGAGCTGGTTCATAGTATTTCTTCCAATTATCTGCCCAGTCTTCCTCAGCCAAGGCAGTCGTGCCAATCTTGACTTCGCCCAGATCCATAAAATCTGTCAATTCAGCGAGACGCGCCTGCAAATCCGCTTCAACCGCTGCTACATCGACCGTTTCCGGGTAGTAGGCTGTCACTACGATTTCTTCCTGTTGCTCGACCTCTGGGAAAATCTCACCGAATCGATCGACATTTCCCACATAGTCCATGCTGTCTTCGATTGCGACCCCTTGGGCACCTAACTCGATCAGGAGATTAGAGACCAACTCCTCTCCCTCACGCTTCACTGTAACTTTTAACTCTTGCCATGTTTCCATTTTATATTTTAAAATTACCTCTCTTTTAGATCAAAAATAGTTTTACCAATAACGACAATAAGGTTATCTCTTAATTTTTCCTCCGACTCTAAGTCTATACCACTATTTCGTATAAATTTGTCTTCAGCCATTTTATATAAACGCTTCACTCTAGTGGGATTCCCTGGATCAAAATGAGGTACATAATTGTAAATTATGACAGGAACAGAACCGCTGATTGATCGTTCAGCGATCTGACTCCAGATATACCTATCAGTTTCTCCCAAAGAAACCCCATAGAGAATAATGATGTCAGAGTTTTTTATAATATCACTATTTTTTACATCCATATTTTCTCTATAGCTCTTCAAAACTAAATTTTTTATTAAGGATTCTTTTTGTTCTTCATCAAAACTATTTGAAATTTGAGTATCATCGCTGACTCCTAAAACCGTGCAAATATCTACTGTTCCATGTACATGGATTGGAGATTTAATATCAAAATTATAACTATTGTTTCTTAATTTGTTTTCAAATGTTTTTTCCGATCTATCATACAATCTATCGAACACATTTGTGTAATTAAGGGTTAATATATTTACGATGTCGTGTTGATATAGATTTTCTTTATATTTTTTATCGATAGTAGATTGATTGATTACAGGGAGAGAATTTTTCATATCATTTAAAGTACTTACAAAGTCAATTACAATACCTTCCTCGATATTTTGTTCTTGTTGTAATCGTATATATTCTCTTAAATCGTCAACTACTTCACTAAAATCGTCTATAAATTTCTCCTTCATTTCTATACTTGAGGAAACGAGGTCGTTATCTTTTGTTAATTTACCAATTGACATCTCAAAATCTGACCAATTTTCATACTCATTTATTTTGTCAGAAAATAATGATTCATAAATTAAATTTGAATATTCTTCCTTCTCTTTCCTTTCTATGTAAACTTTATATTGAAAGTCATAGAAATCCTTATATTTTGTTTTTAAACCATATTGTAAATCTAAGCCATTTCCAACAACATATGTAATCTTCATATCTTAGCCCTCTTGTACCCCTGATATTTCGGATAATGATACTATATCCACTATTCAAATTCAATTTCTTCATTTAAACTATTAAAGAGATCTACTTGAGCTTCAACTTGTAATCTATTAACTAGCCAACCTCGTAATTCAGCTTGCTGAATAAAATCTTCAATACGATTAACCCCATTTAATTCTTTTAATGTAACTACTACACCAAAACGCACTCCCTGTCCATCACTGCTTTTCAACCGTTCGATTGTTTTAATACTCATTCCCCACTGAGGATTAGATGGATTTAAAATTGCTTTGACTCTCTTTCGAGACGTAAACGATTCTCCAACATGCTTGACATTATCCCATTTTCTAAATATATTTCGAGCAGTATTTTCTTTCACATATCCCGGAGCATCTTCTGCATGTTGATTATCTTTATTAATTGGTTCAATACCATTTTGTTTTAATCTTCCAAAGCTAAGTTGCATCTCTGTATTTGTATAATCAACCCCTTGGTTTCTAGAACACTTTGGAAAATAGCACATGGTAGCCCTGGCAACGTAAGGATAATTTTCATTTGAAATCGGTACTGGAAAATCATAATTATAGGTATCATAAGCCTTGGAAATATCCGATACGATAAATTTGATTTCATCATCAGGAGTGGATAAAATATCGTCAATTTTTATTGGGACAATACCATTTCCTATCAAAGATAAATCGCTGAATGTTTTCTTATCATTCCAAGGTATTGCTGCATCAATTAGCAGAGCCTTTGCTTCTTCTCGACTAAGTCCCATAATATGAATGAGATAGGCCATTTTCCTTGCAATAAAAGGTGCTGCAAAGCTTGTTCCAGCCACGCGAGCTAATCCTAAAGGTTCACAAACATTTATAAAATCACCATTTCCTCCACCATAATATGAAATATCTGGCTTAACAAAGAATGATAAAACAACGCCTTCTCGTGCATATGAAACTACTTGATTGTTAAAATCAACAGAGTTTACGATTACAGAATTAAGAGAATCTGCTGGAGCTCCTATTTTTTTTCGTTTTCCATCTGATACGGACATATTTGTACCAGCTATGATAAAAATCACATCATTCTCAAATTGAATCTCATCTAGCAATGCTCCTTCAACAGAAATAAAGTTTTCTCTGACTTCATCATTGGATCCTAAAGAAAGATTCCAAACCTTAATATCAGAATTCTGAGAGACAATCTCTTTTATCTGTTTTATGATTGTAAATGAATTAAATCCACTTTGTAGTGACACACCAAAATGCCTCACTCTAAAATTTCCACAACCATCATCCAGATTAGGGTTCAAATTGGCTCCATCAACGATTAAAGAAGTCACAGCTGTCCCATGCTTGTAATCTTGGCTATCTTTGCTAATATCAGGTGAGATTAAATCATGATATTCCACCCACTCATTAAAGTAAACTCTTTTGTCAAATAAGGTATCAATAACGCCAACAACTGGTTCGTTCATTGGAGATGTAAGATTTATTTTAAAACCGTTATTATCTAAAGAAAAATCATCTACAGATAACTTAGAAAAATCTTCCACAATCATGGAGACAAGATAGGGAGCTTTTGATAATAACAATTCAATATTTTTTTCATCAAGCAAGACCGTGGTCTGATTCATGATATTAGCTTCTGAAATATCAATATTTAATTTATTCAGTAATCTAATAATATCTGTATGGACATCATAAAATGTCACGATAGAATTTCGAATATCAGAAACTGTAGTGTACTCAACCCCAAATTTCTCAATAAAGCAAGAATCTCTCAAATACTGTTGAAATTTGCTTTTTGAAATACCATACTCCGAAAAATTTATAGAAGCAAACGTTGATGAATCAGAGAACATCTCACATGTTATCTCTCTATCAAAATGTTCCTCAAAAACTTCAATTATCTTACTTAAAATGGTGATTGTTTTATTAAGAGCATCTCTAGAAATATAATGAGTAACAATATGTTTTGTCTTCTCATCATTGAATTTTGCCCCCACAATGGTATCATTGGGGAATGGATTCCCTCCTCCTACATTGAAATAGCCATTAATACGGTTACTTTTGGCAACAATTCGATTATAGTAAATACTGATCAAAATACCATCGATAATATTATTTTTCTCCCAATATGTTTTCGTTTCTTCTAATGAAGAATGAAGATACTTCAAATGTTCCAATGTAATTATTGCTTTTTTGGGTATCGTCATTGGTCCCATACCATTATTTCTTGATTTTTGTGTGAAACTTTTTCCACGTAATGTCAATAATGTATTCATGTCAACCCTCGCTCAATTCTCGTGATACACTACTTTTAGAAACACCTGTTAAAATTTCAATTTCTCGAACTGTAAAACCTAATTTTGATAATTTAGAAATAGATAAATTTTTTCCATTATGCAAACTTCTTAAGAGACGTTTTTGGTAATCGTGCGGATCTTTTGGATCACTGAATGCCAATGATGTTCGTATTATATTCCTTAAATCACCTGGATTTGGAATTGTATTAGAACTATAAATAATTTTTTTAAATAATTTCAAATCTCTTGCTACGTTTTTAAATTGTTTCAATAATTCAGTCAAAATAACTGTTGCAACCTCTACCTTATCATCATCCGAATAACGATCAAAATCAATTACGGCATCAAATCTTCTAGTAACCGCTTTATCAAGATTTTCAAAAAGATTTGTTGTTGCAATTAATACAATTTCTGGTGATAGCCTATCCAACTCCTTTAAAAAGGCAGAAGTCACTCGTCCCATTTCTCTTAAATCATTCTGATTAACCCTATCCAGTACTATGGAATCAATTTCATCAAATAGGATGATATAATTTTGCTTGAAAGGAAGATTATTGATTTCATTAAAAAGAGTTGCTAAGTTTTTGACTGTTTGCCCCAGCTTACTATCTACTAAGTGACTGAAATCTACTACAAGTAATTCCTTGCCAATAAGTCTAGCCACCTGCTTTACACTTTCAGTTTTTCCAGTACCTGGTGATCCCACAAATAAAAATTTATTTATTCCAATATGATGATTGACAGCGTTTATTATTCCTTTTAAATCATTCATAATTGAAAGAGGCAATGGGAGAGGACCAATATCTAGTTTAGCAGGAGTCAAATACTCACTAGAATTTTCTATTTGTGGCATGAATCTATCACTTTGAGACATTAACCCCATAATATATTGTGCTAATTGTGTATCACCATGTTTATTGAAGTTCCGAGCAATTGCTATGGATTGATTTCTAAATTCTGTCTCTCTGCCCTCATAATGATACTTTATTAAATCAAGAACATCTGATTTTTTCATGATTCATTCCTCCTTACACAAATAATACTATATTTTCGGGACAAAATCAATTATTTTGGGACAAAAAAAAGAATAACCTTAAAAGGATATTCTTGTAATGCAAAACTATATCAGATTTTCCCTGACACTCTTTCCACCACCTGGCAACTCCCACATGTTGGAACAAGGGATATCGGCCTTGTCATCACGTAAGATAGTCAAGACCTTATCTCCACAAATCAAGGCAATCTTACAACCCGTAAAATCTATTCTGCTATCCAATAATTCCATGATAATGGCTCTTTTCTAACATAACAACTACGCTCTATGAAAATACGAGCTAGCTTTCTTCAATCACCTTTTGGCACTCTGCATCCCAGTACGCCCGCCATCTACCATGTTTTTTAGCAAAATAAACCGTAAACTCATCATTGACATAATCGGCAACATAGCGAAGATTAGGCGGGTTTTCCTCAAAACTTAATATCCAAGGATGGAAGTAAAAGGTTTTCTCCCACCTCTTCTGAGTATAGCCGAGATTCTTGGCAAACTGAGGGATAGGTTGTTTCAACTCGCTTTCCAAATGTGACTGAATGGCATTGTCAAAACTATTCAAACGAGCTAATAGTTGCTTAAACTGATCTTCCTCCTCAATTTTGAAATCACCTATGAACTCAAATTCTGCAAAGTCTATAGAAAATTCAAATAATGTGATTTTACCATCCTCAACATAGTGCCCATCTTCATCAACACAACAACGAGTTCCTGACTTCAATACTCGCTCAAAATCTAAATCCGCAAAGCGATTGCGGGGAAGGATCGACTCACGTTCTTGAGATTTTTGGGATTTTTTACTAAATAACCGCTTAAATTTCTGAAGCATCGGACAGCTCCCTTTCCTATTTCTCAGCTCACCTGAGTCTCTTCTTCCTGTATGGCTTGTTCCAACTCATCTAACCACTGCTGGTAATAGGCTTTCTCATCCCGTAACATCCGGCTGCTATTCATTTTCTGTCTAGCAATCTTCATAGCCTTGTGAGTTTGCTCCATATCTTTCTTTACCTTAAATTGATACCAAGCTTGAATGACCTGCATATCTGCTGTTTTTAGAGATAAAAAGGATTTGACTCCTCGAATGCTTGCATATTCTTCCGCTCTCGCATGATCTCCTTCTAGCAAGGCAATTTGAAGAAGGTATAACTGAGAAATTGTTCTAATCATTGAGTTATCTGTATTTTCAAGTAAAGTTTGCAAGTGCTTTTTAGCTGACTCAAGCTTACCCTCCATGATAAAAACTAATCCCTGTAGTGCTGATACACTACCAACAAAGCTCCCTTTTGCATCCTCAGGAACTGGTTGAACAAAATCTTTCAAATCATATTCTTGAGGAGCAAGCAAAGTTTGAGCAGAATGCCTCAACATCACATAAGCATAAGTCACATTCTCAGGATGCCACATCATTTCTACTATTTTTGTTCCATCGGTGATACCGACTGGCAAAACATTGTTTAGAAAGAAAGACAAATTAAGAAAAATCCAAGTACCAGCAAAATACCAGCTTCTTGTCAAAAATCCAAACAATACCGCCAATAACATCAAGCTAAGATGAGCAAGTAAGCCTCCTGAAAGCATCAGGATGATTCTTTGATCGCTTTCATCTTCTTTCAATCCATTATACTGAGCACCAACATTTTTCAAAACTGCTGTTCGACTAAGATGAAATCTGTCTGACTTTTTGGTCAAAAGAAAATGTCCTAATCCAAAAGTCACCAGCCGATAGCCTGTCAAGTAGCCGCAAAAAGCATGACCCAACTCATGAAGAATAAAGATTAAATACATGCTTAAAAGAGCGAAGGAATAACCAAAAGTGAATGCTAAAACTGCTGAATACCCCAACTCTGCAAATGCGATGGTTCCACAAGCAAAAGCTAGCATAATAAGGGCAAAAGCTAGCACATAAACCAAATAAGTCCCAATTTTCTTCATAAAATCTCCAACCAACTCCTAATACCTCGGATAAGGGTAAATGGTGCTTTCTTCTAGACCAACCTTTCCTTCTTCAAAAACTTCTTGGTTCCAGACGATCTCAAAGCTCTCTGCTTCTTCGTCTGCTAAGAAATCCATGAGGTCATCCAAGGCCAGCTCGGCTGTATCCTTTAGGAAGGCCGCAAAATAAGCTAGAAACTCCCGAGACAAGCCTTTTTTCGGCTCATAAGGAATCGCCGTTAAATAGGCATCTTCTTCCACATGCGACTTGGCTGGATTGTAGAAAATAACGGCTTCTTCAAAGAAGATATCCTCGTCAGACTCTTCCCCCGACTCATCGACCAAGGCAACTCCTCCTGTGTTTTGCACTTCTAAGAGAAAAGCCACTTCTACCGCATGATTCTTCTTATCCCAATTGATCTCAAAGTCAAAGGGAAAGACCTTTTCCATTTCCTCTTCTAAAACATCCAAAAATCCATATTTAGACATCGTGTCCTCTTTCTAATTTCCCACTCTTAGAGCGGAATATGATACAATAGTTACTACAATCTTACCATAAAAACTGCCTCTTTTAAAGGAGACAAAGCTAGAAAGGAGACCCTCATGCCGGACAATCTCGCCCTGCGCATGCGCCCCAAAACCATTGATCAGGTCATCGGACAAGAACACCTGGTCGGTTCAGGGAAAATCATCCGCCGCATGGTGGAGGCCAATCGTCTCTCGTCCATGATTCTCTTTGGCCCACCAGGGATTGGCAAGACCAGTATTGCTTCTGCCATCGCGGGCACGACTAAGTATGCCTTTCGGACCTTCAATGCAACCGTCGACAGCAAAAAACGCCTGCAAGAGATCGCAGAGGAAGCTAAGTTTTCAGGTGGCTTGGTCCTGCTTTTGGATGAGATCCATCGCCTCGATAAAACCAAGCAAGATTTTCTCCTGCCTTTGCTCGAAAGCGGTCTGGTCATCATGATCGGCGCTACGACCGAAAATCCTTTCTTCTCCGTGACGCCTGCCATTCGCAGTCGGGTACAGATTTTTGAGTTGGAACCCTTGACCAATGAGCAGGTCAAAGAGGCTATCCAGTTGGCGCTGGGGGACTCTGAGCGGGGCTTTGACTTTCCTGTTACCCTCGACGAGGAGGCCTTGGATTTCATCGCCACTTCGACCAATGGGGACCTGCGTTCTGCCTATAACTCTCTCGATTTAGCCGTCCTCTCTACCAAGGAAGGGGAGGATGGCGTTCGTCACATCAGTCTCGAGATCATGGAAAACAGCCTCCAGCGCAGCTACATCACCATGGACAAAGATGGAGACGGCCACTACGACGTCCTCTCTGCTCTTCAAAAATCCATCCGCGGATCCGATGTCGATGCTAGTCTCCACTATGCCGCTCGTTTGATCGAAGCTGGAGATCTGCCCAGCTTAGCTCGTCGCTTGACAGTCATTGCCTACGAAGATATCGGTCTGGCTAATCCAGATGCGCAGATCCATACGGTAACAGCCCTTCAGGCAGCGGAGCGCATCGGCTTCCCCGAAGCCCGCATCCTCATCGCCAACATCGTCATCGACCTAGCCCTTTCACCTAAGTCCAACTCGGCCTACGTCGCCATGGACAAGGCTTTGTCTGACCTCCGTAAGTCAGGCAACCTTCCTATCCCCCGCCATTTACGGGATGGCCACCATGCCGGAAGCAAGACCTTGGGGAATGCTCAAGACTACAAATACCCCCACAATTATCCTGGTAATTGGGTCCAACAGGACTACCTGCCAGACAAGATTAAGGGTACCTCCTATTTCACTCCTAATGAAAATGGCAAATACGAGCGAGCCCTAGGGACGACAAAAGAGAAGATTGATCAACTCAAGAAAAGGTGATATCGGTTCCAAAAAATTGAGATTTTCCCTTGAAATTTTTTTGAAATATGGTATCATATACATATAGAAACGCTGTGGTGTACGACTTCACACTTAAGTGTTGACCGACTATTTTTTGTATTATTAGGGAAACAAAGGACTTCTAACAGCATGCAGGCCGTATCACGCGGAAGCAGCTTCAGTTAGAGCAAGTTGCCCACCTGCTTAATTGCGCGGGTTCAATACAAACCGTGAAGTTTCGGCACCAATACAGCTTTTTTTTGCCTCCTTAGCTCAGTTGGTAGAGCAGTAGACTCTTAATCTATGGGTCGCAGGTTCGAGCCCTGCAGGGGGCATCTAAATCAACAGGAAAAAGCCTTGATTTTAAGGCTTTTTTTGCTTGTCATTTTGTTTTTTGTACCAAATTTTGCACCAAATAATTTATATTCACAAAATAAGTGAGTCTCATCCAAAGACTCGCTATTTATCCAACATATCGTTTTCATCGAAAAAACCACCGCGAGGGTGGTTCTTTTTTATCAATCGTCAAACACTCCGCCTGTAAGTTGGTACATAAGGTAGATGTGCTCCAAGGTTTTTACTTTCTCCATGTGATCTACATCTTTAAAGCCTCCCAAAGCTAGCAAAGGAACAAAACCGAAACATTCATCGTAGGCCAATTCACCATGTTTGGCAACAGCTTTTTTGTAGAGTGGAATATCGAAATATCTTAAAACATATTCATCATCCAAAAAATTCAAAAAATGTGACAGACGCTTAATTATAATGTTACAATCCTGAATATTATATTGGACAATCAATACATAGGCGTTCTCCTCCCAAGTAATAACATCTCCAAATGCTGTTACGAACATAGGAAAAGCGATATCTCCTCTGAAATAACTATCTTGGAGAAGCTCTAGATAATCGTCTGGATTGATGACTTTTAGATAACCATCTAAGAATGTTCCTAGGCCATCCTCTTTCCAAATTTGAATCAGCTCAGCAGGGACTTGGTCCTTGTATTTTTCAATTACTTCTTGGGGCATATCTGCCACTTTTACAAAGTTTTCTAGCATGTTTTCCTCCGATTTAATTTCCTATTCACGTTTCACCCTGCCTCTAGTATACCACATTCCATATGTATCAGAGTCTACTTAACAAGAAGAATAACAGTCTCATAGGCATTTAAGTATCTAAAGGAAAGATAATAAGAATAATGTTTTTGAAACACTCTACCAAATATCAGCCTCCTATTATCCTCCCACTTGTGGTATGATGGTATAATATGTTTAGGTGCCAAGCTACTTGAGCACCTCCGTGCCAAAAGGAGAACGAATATGAAAATCGCATGGAATGAAATCAAATACCAACCTAAGAAGTTTATCCTGATTGAACTCCTCATTACCATCCTCATGTTTATGGTGGTGTTTTTGTCCGGACTGACAAATGGACTGGGCCGGTCGGTATCAGCCCAAATCGATAACTATGGGTCGCTGCACTACATCCTTTCGACGGATTCAGAAGGGATTATCCCCTTTTCAACCATTACGGCGAAAGATGTAGATGAGGTCCAAAAGATAGAGGAGATGGACTATTCGGGCTTGTCCATCCAGCGAGCAACCGTCTCAAAAACAGAGGATTCCAACACTCTGGATATCACCTACTTCGCGACCGATCACAATGAAGAGGAAATCCTCAATCCAATCATAGAAGATACAGACCTCAAGATCTCCGACTTAAAGAAAAACGAGGTCATTTTGGACAGTTCTTTCAAAGAGGATGAGGGAATCCAAGTCGGCGATCACGTGATCGATAAAACCTCTAAGCAAAAACTCAAGGTCGTGGCCTTCGCAAAAAATGCCAAATACGGCTATAGCGAGATTGGTTTTATCAGCTCGGAGACCTACACAGGCATGCGACAAAAGACAGATCCAAGCTATCAATGGCAAGCCCAAACCCTTGTGACCAAGAAAAGTATCACTTCTAACGATCTAACCAGCAACTTAATGGTGGCGGATAAGAAGCAGGTGATTGATAAAATCCCTGGCTACAAGGCTCAAAACCTGACGCTAAGGATGATCACTTGGGTTCTCTTACTCGCTTCTTCTGCTATCCTTGGGGTCTTCTTCTATATCCTCACCCTGCAGAAGTTGAAACAGTTCGGCGTCTTGAAGGCCATTGGCATGTCCATGAGCCAGATTACCTATGTCCAACTATCCCAGCTCACCATCATCTCCCTCATCGGAGTACTGCTGGGGCTTGGCTTGGCAACTATGATGGCGCCATTTTTACCCAATAGCGTCCCTTCCTTTATGACCCTGAAGGACAATCTCACCATCTCGGTTAGCTTTATCCTGACCTCTATCTTGTGTGGTGCCTTGTCCCTTGTCAAAATCAAAAAAGTAGATCCAATCGAAGTCATTGGTGGAAATGGAGAATAAGATGGCCATTATCGAATTAGAAAATATCAGAAAATCCTACGCCGATGGTAGCCAGATGCACCATGTCCTCAACCAGCTTAATTTAAGCGTCGAACCCAACGAATTCGTCGCCATCTTGGGCCCTTCAGGATCTGGTAAGTCCACTCTTTTGGCCATTGCTGGCTTGCTTTTGTCAGCGGATGAGGGGCGGATTCGCATCGCTGGCCAAGACTTGACCGGTCTCAACCAAGGCCAGTGGACACAAAAACGGCTGGAATTACTCGGCTTTATCTTTCAAGATCACCAGCTCCTCTCCTATATGAAAATCGGTGACCAATTAGAACTGGTGGCCAAATTAAAAGGGGAAAAGGACAAGAAAAAACGCCAAGAGGAAGTCAAAGCCTTACTGGCAGATCTTGGCATCGAAGCTTGTTACCACCAGTATCCGAATCAGATGTCCGGTGGACAAAAACAACGGGCAGCCATCGCTCGCGCCTTCATCGGAAATCCACAGGTCATCTTAGCCGATGAACCAACCGCTAGCCTAGACCCAGATCGAGGGCAAGAAATCGCCCAATTGATCCAAAAAGAAGTCAAATCCAAAAACAAGAGCGCCATCATGGTCACCCATGACCGCTCCATCCTGACCTATGTGGATACCATTTATGAATTAAAACACGGCCAATTGCATAAGGTAGAAAAGGTTGATTAAATACAAGAGAGTGGGACAGAAATCGGTAATTCGTTAGAATTCGATTTCGTCGTCCCACC
>NZ_JAKOGN010000015.1:0-37402 GCF_022240605.1 Streptococcus sp. DFI.7.26
CCTCTGTTGTAGTGGTAGTTGTTGTAGTTGTAGGTTCCTCTGTTGTAGTGGTAGTTGTTGTAGTTGTAGGTTCCTCTGTTGTAGTGGTAGTAGTTGTGGTTGTAGGTTCCTCTGTTGTTGTAGTGGTTGTAGTGGTTTTATCACCATCAACACCACCATCCGCTCGAATATTTGATACAGAAGAATTCTTCTCTATGGCTACAACAGCTGCTTCACCTTTTATACGATACCAAGCTTGGCTATGATTTTCAAACTTAGCTTGATCAGGATTTGTTACTTTTGTTTTATATATTACTGTGAAACCTGTTAGTACGGCGTCTTCTTGAGGAATTTTAATTGAAATTTTTCCAGTTTGCGCATCTGCAGTAAATTGAGCATTAGGAAAATCTTTTAAAAAGTTTGTAATCGCATCAGATCCACTATAGTATCCCGACTTTTTACCTGTTACGATAATCATCCAACTATCTGTTTCCAGAGTGTGACCTGGCTGAATTTGGTCTTCTACGCGTACTTCATCATCAACATCCACCTTCATATTATTGATATTTAAGCTCCATAGAATATGATCAGGATCGTTAGCTTTCATGTCCCCAGCTTTTAAGTAAAATGGTGCAGAGGACTTTCCGGTAGCTACTTTCTTGACGGAAATCTCTACCGTTTTGGTCCCACTCGTGATGCGAAAACTACCAGTGTGTTCTTTCTCAGTATTTGTTTCATTGTGGGCTTCGATTTCAAACTCCCCCCAACCACGAATGTTTTCAAGATTTGTGATTCCGTCATTAAAGGTCACTTTGGCTTCTCCATCAGTGATTACCATATCTCCTACATACGTACCTTCAATCATTAATTTAATGGTTTTCTTAAATCCAGCCCCATGAATTGTTCCTGAACTTGGCCAAGTTACTTGGAGGGTATCTCCCGACTTAATTTTTTGAGCATGCTCGTCAAAAGTGAATTTAACAGTTGTTTGTCCTCCGTTATACAATTCGTTTGATGAAACAGTTAATGAGCTAACATTATTGCTAACATCAGCTGCTTGCACCACTTTTTTGGGAGCGATGAGAATTAGTAGTAATGGTAAAAAAGCAATAAATAAAAGCTTAGGCAGTCGTCTCTTAAAAAGTTTTTTCATTTTTTCCAATATATCTCCTAAATTTATAAAATCATTGTTTGTGTTAAGTACACATTATAGGACTCTTTGAAAACTATTTAAAGTTCCTCCTTCCTAAGGTTTTAAGTTATAAAACAATCCTATGTAGTGAATTATATCACAAGGCATACCAGGTTTCAATACTATAACTTTGATTATTTAAATTAAATAGTAGAAAAAACGTAATGTGTTGTACATCAAATATCAGATAATTGGAATTGACTCTTAAATAAATTTACGAAAACGGTAAGTATTGCTTTTTCTCTAAAAAAGCGTATAATCAAATTCATACTATCTAAAGGGAGTCTCTATGAAGAAGAGTTTTATTCACCAACAAGAAGAAATTTCATTTGTAAAAACAACGTTTACTCAGTATTTGAAAGATAAACTAGAAGTCGTTGAGGTTCAAGGTCCAATCTTAAGTAAGGTAGGAGATGGGATGCAGGACAATCTATCCGGAGTGGAAAACCCTGTCTCTGTAAAGGTTTTGCAAATTCCTAATGAAACTTATGAAGTGGTTCATTCCCTTGCAAAATGGAAACGTCATACCTTGGCGCGGTTTGGCTTTGGGGAAGGGGAAGGTCTCTTTGTCCATATGAAGGCTCTTCGTCCAGATGAAGATTCGTTGGATGCGACCCACTCAGTTTATGTCGACCAATGGGACTGGGAAAAGGTCATTCCAAATGGGAGCCGTAACCTTGCCTACTTGAAGGAAACGGTTGAAAAAATCTACAAGGCGATTCGTCTAACAGAGTTAGCTGTCGAAGCTCGCTATGATATTGAATCGATCTTGCCGAAGCAAATCACCTTTATCCACACAGAAGAGTTGGTAGAGCGTTATCCTGACTTGACGCCGAAAGAGCGGGAAAATGCCATCACCAAAGAATATGGAGCTGTCTTTTTGATTGGGATTGGTGGCGTCTTATCAGATGGCAAACCGCACGATGGACGGGCGCCGGACTATGACGACTGGACAACGGAAACTGAAAATGGCTACAAGGGCTTAAATGGGGATATCCTTGTTTGGAATGATAACCTAGGGGCGGCATTCGAACTGTCTTCTATGGGGATCCGGGTCGATGAAGATACCCTCAAGCGCCAGGTTGCTATTACAGGAGATCAAGATCGTTTAGAATTGGAATGGCACCGCGCGCTCTTGAATGGACTCTTTCCACTAACTATCGGAGGTGGGATCGGTCAATCACGGATGGCTATGTTCTTGCTTCGTAAGAAACATATCGGAGAAGTCCAAACCAGCGTCTGGCCGCAGGAAGTTCGCGAACAATATGAAAATATCTTATAAGATAGTTGAAAGTAAAGAAACGAAAGAAATCGAGCATTGCATGTGATGCGGGCTCTATTTTTATAGGCGGGAGCAGCTCCCTTTTTCTATTCCTGATGGGCTTGTAGGCTGATTTTACTGCTTGAGCGCTGTCACAAACTAGAAATTATGATAGAATGAATAGTACAAAAGCAAGCAAAGGAGTGGTGTCTATGAAATTACAAAAACCAAAAGGAACCCAAGATATCCTGCCACAGGAGTCCGCTAAGTGGCAATATGTAGAAGGATTTGCTCGCGAAACCTTTAAAAAATACAATTACGCAGAGATCCGCACACCTATTTTTGAACATTACGAGGTGATTAGTCGTTCGGTAGGGGATACAACGGATATCGTGACTAAGGAGATGTATGACTTCTATGATAAGGGAGACCGCCACATCACTTTGCGTCCGGAAGGAACCGCACCGGTGGTCCGCTCCTATGTTGAAAATAAACTCTTTGCACCAGAAGTTCAAAAACCAAGCAAGGTCTATTATATCGGTCCCATGTTCCGTTATGAGCGTCCTCAGGCTGGCCGTTTGCGTCAATTCCACCAGATTGGCGTAGAATGCTTTGGATCTAGCAATCCTGCAACAGACGTTGAGACGATTGCCATGGCTGACCAATTCTTCAAAGAGATTGGCATTGAAAATGTCGTCCTCCACTTGAATACCCTTGGTAGCACAGCCAGTCGGGCAGCTTATCGCCAAGCTTTGATCGACTACCTCCTTCCGATGAAGGACCAACTTTCAAAAGATAGCCAACGTCGTCTAGAGGAAAATCCGCTCCGCGTCTTGGACTCAAAAGAAAAAGAAGACAAGCAAGCGGTTGAGAATGCTCCATCTATCCTGGACTACTTGGACGAAGAAAGCCAGGCGCACTTTGATGCTGTCCGGGCTATGCTAGACGGTCTAGGGATTGAGTATGTTATTGATACCAACATGGTTCGTGGCTTAGACTACTACAACCACACCATTTTCGAGTTTGTGACAGAAGTATATGGAAATGAATTGACTGTGTGTGCGGGAGGTCGTTACGATGGCTTGGTAGAATATTTTGGTGGACCAGCAACGCCAGGTTTCGGTTTTGGGATGGGACTTGAGCGTCTCTTGTTGATCCTCGATAAACAAGAAGTTGAGCTTCCTGTTGAGACGTCATTGGATGTCTACATTGCTGTGTTGGGTTCAGAAGCAGAAGTGGCCGCTTTGGAATTGGTTCAGGCCCTTCGTCGTCAAGGCTTCATCGCAGAACGTGATTACCTAGGCCGTAAGTTGAAGGCTCAGTTCAAGTCAGCTGACGTCTTTGGGGCCAAAACTATCATTGCCTTAGGTGGTAGTGAGGTTGAAAGTGGCCAAATCACCGTCAAAAACAACCAGACTCGCCAGGAAGTGACCACGTCCATCGAAGACGTAAAAAACGATTTTCAGACTATTTTGAATCAACTATAAAAAGAAAAGACGGATGCCTAGAGGGTATCGGTCTTTTTGTATACCATCTAGCATTTCCTTGTGGAGAAAGCTGACAGTTGGGTCCATTTTTGATATACTATTAGGGTGTGCATGTGCCCTTTAGCGCTTGCAAGTCTAGTAAAGGAAAAAAAGGTATGAGTGAAAAAGAATCGCATAAACTTGGCTTAAGTGTCGGGTCTAATTTTCAAAATACTCAAGAGCTACGAAAAGTATTGGAACAATCAATTAGCCGGGAAGAAGAAGTTTTGACGGCTAGTCAACCGGTGGAATCAGAGCAGAACCAGGAAGAGAGCCAGGTTGCTGAAGAAGAGGTGGAAACGGAAGCTTCGGCCGGAACTCTAAGTCGCCTATCACGATCTGGTCATCGTCGCAAAGAGAAGGTTGAAGCGAGATCGAAAGAACAAGAGGATGTAGAAGAGACATTGGAAGAGCAAGAAGATGAAAAGTCGTTGGGGCGCTATGCCACTAAGCGACCAGTTCCCTTGTCACTACCAATTGCTTTTAGTGTCCTACTTGGGCTGGTCCATGTAGCCCTTCCTTTTATCAACTTACTGGCGACCAATCAACAAACCCAGGACTTATATGCCGGTTGGGCAATGTCTCAAGGTCAAGTTCCCTATGGTCATTTCTTTGGGGTCAATGGTTTGCTCTACTACGGGATCAGCGCTTTAGGAAGTTTGGTAGGAGGTCAAGTTCTTTTGGTAGCTTTCCAGATTCTAGCCTACTTTTTTGCTGGGACGAGCTTGTATCAGATGGTCAGAAGCTTAGTTGCAAGTGAAAAAATTGCAGGACAAGTCCAGCTGCTCTTCTACCTTCTTGCTGGAGTGCTTGGCTTTGGTGGGAACTATGCTGTCTTTTACGCCCTGCCCTTCCTATTTGGCTCTATGAATTTCATTCTCGCTTATCTAGAGGGTGAGAAAACAGATGAATCCTTTGTCGCTTATGGCGCAGGAGCCTGTTTGGCCTTTATGATGGTGCCATGGCTGAGTGTGATTTTTTATCTGCTTGCTTTTCTTGGATTGACAGCCTATCATGTGAAGCAAAAGAAATTTGCCCACGGCTTCTATCAATTCCTTGCTGCCCTCTTGGGTTTCTCTCTTGTCTTTTATCCCTTAGGCTACATCACCGTGTGGAACGGCTCTTTTGGATATGCGATTCATCAGACCTTGTATAGTCTTCGCTCCCTCCAGTTTGATGCGGGGCACCTATTTGCCAACTTAGTTTATTACTGTTTATTGCTGTTAACGCTTGGTTTTGCTTCAGCTTTCGTCATGTCCTTCCGAAAAGTATCGACAAGTGGTCAACGTTTGATCCGGTTTATGAGTTGGTTTGGTCTTCCGCTAGTTGTTGCAATTGTGGTTGGTACACCAGAGCAAGGGGCCTATCAGTTCCTTAGCTTGTTACCTTTTGGTCTTCCCTTATTCGCTCTTTGGTTTGCCGGGGATGAGTCCACTTATCAGCGCCGGAAGATGAAGAATAATTCTATCTGGGAGCTTTATTTCTCCAGTCAAGCCTTCCTACCGATCTTAGCAATAGGTTATTTAGTTGGGTATCCAGTTGTGAATCAATTGGTTCTCCAAAACAACCTAGCGAGTGAACGAAGTACGATTGCCCACTATATCAAGAGTCATAGTGATTCCAAGGATACCATATATGCTTGGGATCAGACGGCCCATCTCTATCAGGAAAGTGGTCGCTTGGCCGCTTCAGCCCTTCTAACTCCGACAGCCTATCTGGGGCCGAAGGAAAACCGAACTAATCTGACGAATCAGATTAAGCAAGACAAGCCGAAGTTTATTGTGGTCAATAAGGACCTAGATGTAACGTCTGCTATGCAAAAGGTTTTAACCCAAAGTTATGAAAAAGTGAACCTGCAGGGTTCGCAGTACACCTTGTACCAATATAAATAGACTATCAATATCTTGTGGTTTGAAAATGAAATAACATTTTTTGACACAAGATATTGATTTTTTATTTTTGAGTGATATAATATGGAGTGAATTCTATTTGTATAAAAAAGAAAGTGGGCGAGCGTATGATAACGTTACGAGAAGAGCATATCCAAAGTCTCCCCCAACTCTTTGTAGAAAAGAGAGATGGGCGGAAGGTCAAGTTTGATGTCGATAAAATTTACCGTGCTTTGGTCAAAGCGACAGAAGAAGTGACCGGTCTCACTCCGGCCTTGGAAGCGAAATTAGAAACCGTAACAGACCGGATTGTGGCTGAAATTTTGGAACGCTTCCCTCGTGGCGTAAAAATTTACGAGATTCAAAATGTCGTTGAGCATGAGTTGTTGCAAGCCAATGAATATGCGATTGCCGAGAGCTATATTACCTATCGCACGCAGCGTGATTTTGAGCGCTCAAAGGCAACGGATATCAACTTTACCATCGGCAAGCTCCTCAACAAGGACCAAGCTGTCGTTAATGAAAATGCCAATAAGGACAGTGACGTTTTTAATACCCAGCGCGATTTGACAGCAGGAATTGTCGGCAAGTCTATTGGTCTTAAAATGTTGCCCAAACACGTAGCCAATGCCCACCAAAAAGGGGATATCCACTACCATGATTTGGACTATAGCCCTTACACTCCGATGACCAACTGTTGTTTGATCGATTTTGAAGGCATGCTGCGCAATGGTTTTAAGATTGGGAATGCAGAAGTAGAAAGTCCCAAGTCCATCCAAACTGCAACGGCACAGATCTCGCAAATCATTGCCAATGTAGCCTCTAGCCAGTATGGCGGTTGCTCAGCTGACCGGATCGACGAAGTCTTGGCTCCTTATGCAGAAAAGAATTATCAGAAGCACTTGAAAGATGCAGAGGAGTGGGTTCTCCCTGAAAAACGCGAGGACTATGCTTGGAGCAAGACTCAAAAAGATATCTATGATGCCATGCAATCCTTGGAGTACGAGATCAATACCCTCTTTACCTCAAATGGGCAAACGCCCTTTACTTCGCTGGGCTTTGGGCTTGGAACCAATCGCTTCGAACGGGAAATTCAAAAGGCCATTCTGGAAATTCGAATCAAAGGACTTGGTTCAGAACACCGGACCGCTATTTTCCCTAAGTTGATTTTTAGTTTAAAAAGAGGCCTCAACTTAGAACCAGGTAGTCCCAACTACGACATCAAGCAGTTGGCCTTGGAATGTGCGACCAAACGCATGTATCCAGACGTTTTGTCTTATGACAAAATTGTTGAGTTGACGGGCTCCTTCAAGGTGCCCATGGGATGTCGTTCTTTCCTTCAAGGTTGGAAGGATGAAAATGGTGTGGAAGTCAATTCTGGTCGGATGAACCTAGGGGTTGTGACAGTCAATCTCCCTCGGATTGCCTTGGAGTCAGAAGGGAATAAAGAAAAGTTCTGGGAAATTTTTAATGAGCGGATGAACATCGCGGAAGATGCTTTGGTCTATCGGGTAGAGCGGACCAAGGAAGCGACTCCAGCCAATGCCCCAATTCTCTACCAATATGGGGCTTTCGGGAAGCGATTGGGTAAATATGACCAGGTAGACCAGCTCTTCCGTCATCGCAGAGCAACCATTTCACTCGGCTATATTGGATTGTATGAAGTAGCGACTGTCTTTTATGGGCCTAACTGGGAAGAAAATCCAGAGGCCAAGCAATTTACAATCGCCATCATAAAGGATATGAAGAAGCGGGTCGAAGAATGGTCCGACCAGTATGACTACCACTTCTCCATCTATTCGACGCCGTCAGAAAGTTTGACAGATCGCTTTTGTCGCCTGGATACGGAGAAATTTGGTCAGGTTCCGGATATCACAGACAAGGAATATTACACCAATAGTTTCCACTACGATGTCCGCAAGAACCCAACTCCATTTGAGAAACTGGATTTTGAAAAAGTCTATCCAGAAGCAGGGGCCTCCGGTGGCTTTATCCACTATTGTGAATACCCAGTACTCCAACAAAATCCAAAAGCCCTTGAAGCGGTTTGGGATTATGCTTATGACCGGGTCGGCTATCTCGGAACCAATACCCCAATTGACCGTTGCTATAAGTGTGACTTTGAAGGAGACTTCACGCCAACCGAGCGGGGCTTCACCTGTCCTAATTGTGGCAATAGCGATCCGAAAACAGTTGATGTGGTTAAAAGGACCTGTGGCTATCTTGGAAACCCACAAGCTCGCCCCATGGTCAATGGTCGTCATAAGGAAATCGCTGCGCGGGTCAAACACATGAATGGGTCCACGATCAAATCAGCTGGACACCAAGTGACAGATTAGAAAAGGAAGATTATGGGAAAATACCAACTAGACGATAAGGGCAAGGCCCAGGTTCAACGATTCCACGAAAAGCATTCGACTGGCGGAATCAATAAAAAAGACCGAGTAGCCAGCCTAAGAGAGCAATTTTTAAAAAAGACTAAGAAAAAATAAAAGTGAGAGTTCGCTCTCGCTTTTCTCGTATGGGGAGGTAAAGATGGAATTACGCAGACCAACTCTAGCAGATAAAGAAACTGTATTAGACATGATGGCAGAGTTTGAAGCGAATCAATCAGCTCACGATGGCGGATTTTGGGATGCTGAGAACTTTGACTACGAAGAGTGGTTGGAGACAAATATGCAAAAAGAAATGGGAATAAATTTGCCTGAAAATCGTGTTCCATCAATTCAGTACGTATTGTTTGATAAATCAGGCCATGCTTTAGGTTTTTTGAATCTACGGCTGAGACTAAATGAGGGGTTGCTGAATTATGCTGGTCATATCGGCTATAGTATCCGTCCCTCTGCGCGTGGGCAAGGATTGGCAAAAGAGCAGCTGTGGCAAGGCTTGCAAGTAGCCAAAAGTAAAAATATCAAACGTGCTTTAGTGACTTGTGATAGTGACAATGCTGCCAGTCGAGCAGTGATTCTGACTAATGGCGGAGCTTTAGAGGATGTTCGAGGCGGGAAAGAGCGCTATTGGATTGATTTAGATTGAGGAAAGTTTATGAAGTTACAACGACCAACTTTAGAAGATAAAGACGCGATTTTAGAGATGATTACTGAGTTCGATGCTGCAAAATCCTATATGCACGGTGGCATGGGTTCCACTTGGAAGCGAGCAAAGGATTTTGCGGATTGGTTGCGAATTGTAGAGCAGCAGGAGGATACTGAGAATCTGCCAGAATGCTGGGTTCCTACCATTCAATTTTTATCCTTTGATGAGACTGGCTACCCTCTGGGCTTTTTAGCCCTGCGCTTGTCCTTGAATGACAAATTATTTGTAGAGGGTGGTCACATTGGCTATTCCATCCGGCCCAGTCAACGCAGAAAGGGCTTGGCTAAGTTGCAGCTAGAGCTAGGACTAGCAGAGGCTCGAAAACAAGGACTAGAACGAGTGCTGATTACCTGTGATGAAGACAACGAAGCTAGCCGTCGCACGATTCTATCTGCTGGCGGTGTTTACGAAAATACAATCGACAGAAGTCAGCGCTACTGGATAGAGTTAGATGGGGAGGTGTCATGAACAATCCCAAACCTCAAGAATGGAAAAGTGAGGAGCTGAGTAAGGGGCGAATCATTGACTATAAGGCCTTTAACTTTGTGGATGGCGAAGGCGTCCGCAACTCCCTCTATGTCAGTGGCTGTATGTTTCACTGTGAAGGCTGCTATAATGAAGCAACTTGGTCTTTCAACGCTGGCATTCCCTATACCAAAGAGTTAGAAGAACAGATCATGGCTGATCTGGCCCAACCTTATGTTCAGGGCTTGACATTGCTTGGTGGGGAACCTTTTCTCAATACCGGCATCCTGCTGCCCTTGGTCCAGCGGGTAAAAAGAGAGTTGCCTGACAAAGATATTTGGTCTTGGACCGGCTATACCTGGGAAGAAATGATGCTGGAGACGCCGGATAAACTAGAACTGCTTTCGCTGATTGATATTCTGGTGGACGGTCGCTATGATAAGAGCAAACGCAACCTCATGTTGCAGTTTCGTGGCTCTTCCAACCAGCGGATCATCGATGTTCAAAAATCCCTCAAAGAAGGTAAAGTCGTCATCTGGGACAAGCTCAATGACGGCAAGGACTCCTATGAGCAAGTAAAAAGAGACTAGCACGAGTCGAATAGCCATTATAAAGATGGACTTTTCGTGGTTCTTCAGTTTGCAAGAAGTGGGCTCTTTTTCAGACAATTTTATTCTCACTGATAAAATTCAGAAGGATTCATGGTATAATGGAATAGACTGTACGAAAGTTAGAGTGATCCAACTCGTACATTTAAGGAACAGAATGAGGAAATGTACATGACATTAGTTTATCAATCAACGCGTGATGCGAAAAATACCGTAACAGCCAGTCAGGCGATTTTGCAAGGTTTGGCGACAGATGGCGGTTTGTTTACTCCAGTGAGCTATCCAAAGGTAGATTTGGATTTTGATACATTAAAAGATGCTTCTTACCAAGAAGTAGCTAGGCTTGTCTTATCAGCTTTCTTGGATGACTTTACAGCAGAAGAGTTGGACTACTGTATCACCAACGCCTATGACAGCAAGTTTGATACACCAGCCATTGCCCCTCTTGTCAAACTTGATGGTCAATACAACTTGGAACTCTTCCATGGTTCAACCATTGCCTTTAAAGACATGGCCTTGTCTATCTTGCCATACTTTATGACAACAGCTGCCAAGAAACATGGCTTGGAAAACAAGATTGTCATCTTGACAGCGACATCTGGAGACACTGGTAAAGCTGCCATGGCTGGTTTTGCAGATGTTCCAGGTACTGAAATTATCGTCTTTTATCCAAAAGATGGTGTCAGCAAGGTACAAGAGTTGCAAATGACCACTCAAACTGGGGATAATACCCATGTGATCGCCATTGATGGAAACTTTGATGATGCTCAGACAAATGTGAAGCATATGTTCAATGATGTGGCCCTTCGTGAAAAATTGGCAGCCAACAAGCTCCAGTTCTCATCAGCTAACTCTATGAATATTGGTCGTTTGGTCCCACAGATTGTTTATTATGTTTATGCCTACGCTCAACTTATTAAAACTGGCGAGATTAATACTGGTGACAAGGTTAACTTCACTGTACCGACAGGAAACTTCGGAAATATCTTGGCGGCATTTTATGCTAAGCAAATCGGCCTACCAGTCGGTAAGTTGATTTGTGCTTCAAATGACAACAATGTCTTGACAGACTTCTTTAAGACTCGTGTCTATGACAAGAAGCGTGAGTTTAAGGTAACCACTAGCCCATCTATGGATATCTTAG
This sequence comes from Streptococcus sp. DFI.7.26, assembly GCF_022240605.1. Lineage (NCBI taxonomy): Bacteria > Bacillati > Bacillota > Bacilli > Lactobacillales > Streptococcaceae > Streptococcus > Streptococcus sp. DFI.7.26. The sequence continues at coordinate 11,161 of NZ_JAKOGN010000015.1, forward strand.
TGTCTTCAAACTTGGAGCGTCTCATTTTCCATCTTTTGGGAAATGATGCGGTTAAGACAGCTGAACTCATGACTGCCTTGAATACGCAAGGTCAGTATGAATTGACAGATTTTGATGAAGAAATCCTTGACCTTTTTGCAGCCGAGTATGCGACAGAAGCAGAAACAGCAGCAGAAATCAAGCGTGTTTATGAGTCAGATGCTTATATTGAGGACCCTCATACAGCAGTTGCTTCAGCAGTTTATAAAAAATACCAAGCAGCGACAGGCGATGCGGCCAAGACCGTAATTGCATCAACAGCTAGTCCTTACAAATTCCCAGTGGTTGCGGTGGAAGCTGTAACAGGGAAATCAGGTTTGAGCGACTTTGAAGCCTTGGCTCAATTACATGAAATCTCAGGTGTAGCCTTGCCACCAGCAGTGGATGGTCTCGAAACTGCTCCAGTTCGTCACAAGACAACTGTTGCAGCAACAGATATGCAGGCTGCAGTTGAAGCCTATTTGGGATTGTAAGTGGGAGTCCCAAAATTAGAAAGCAGAAGTCTCTAGGACTTGACTGAATAAATCTCACAATAGTTCTACAAGCAGAACTCAGTTAGGCAACTAGCTGAGTTTCTTTTCATCAGGAGGAAAGTGTGTCACGTCAACAACAAGTAGATCGACAGATTTTAAGAATTGCCCTTCCAGCCATCGGAGAAAACTTTCTCCAAATGCTCATGGGGATGGTAGATAGCTACTTGGTTGCTCAGTTGGGTTTAGTAGCTGTATCGGGTGTATCCGTTGCAGGCAATATCATTACGATTTACCAAGCTATTTTTATCGCTCTTGGAGCAGCGGTCGTGAGTCTCTTGTCCAAAAGTATGGGACAAAAAGATCAGAAAGCCATAGCTCGTCAGGCGACTGAATCTATTAAAGTCACGGTTTTATTAAGTTGTATCTTGGGGGTCTTATCCCTCTGCTTTGGCAAGGAATTGATTGCCCTCTTGGGGGTTGAAGCAGCGGTTGCAGAAGCCGGAGGAATTTATTTATCCCTTGTCGGAGGAAGTATTTTGCTTTTAGGTCTGATGACTACCTTGGGAGCCCTAGTCCGTGTGGCCCATAACCCGCGACTACCCATGTATGTCAGTTTGTTGACCAATGTTTTGAATGCTCTATTATCGAGCATCTTGATCTTTGTTTTTGGGCTGGGCATCGCCGGGGCTGCCTTAGGAACGGTTCTCTCTCGCTTATTAGGGGCTTTCTTGCTCTGGCGTCAGGTTCAACTTCCCTTTGCTCCTTTTCGTTGGGGCTTGGATCGAGACTTGCTCTCCCTTGCTTTGCCTGCTGCTGGTGAGCGCCTCATGATGCGAGCAGGGGATATTGTCATCATTGCTATGGTGGCCGTTTTTGGTACTAGAGCGGTAGCTGGGAATGCTATTGGGGAAGTCTTGACCCAGTTCAACTATATGCCGGTCTTTGGGATTGCGACAGCGACGGTCATGTTGGTCGCCAAAAGTTTGGGGCAGAATGATTTACAAGGGATTAAGCAAATCACCAGTCGTAGTTTCTGGCTCTCTTTTCTCTCCATGCTTCCTCTCGCCCTTACCATCTTCTTGTTTGGAAGTCCTTTGACAGCCCTTTACACCAAGGATTCAGGAGCCCTTGCGGCCTCCTTATCCGTCATTTTGTTCTCCTTACTTGGAACGCCTCTGACAGCTGGAACCGTCATCTATACGGCTGTTTGGCAAGGTTTGGGCAATGCCCGCCTTCCCTTTTATGCGACTACTATTGGTATGTGGGTGATTCGGATTGGCTCTGGATATCTGATGGGAGTCATCTTTGGTTGGGGCTTGCCAGGTATTTGGGCAGGTACCCTCTTGGACAATGGTTTTCGCTGGTTTTTCTTAAAAACACTCTATCATCGGAAATGGAAGGAATAAAATGTATGACACGAGCTTTTATTTGGGATTTGGATGGAACTCTTTTGGATTCTTATGAAGCTATTTTAGATGGGATTGCTGAGACCTATGCCCATTACTCTTTGGACTTTGATCGAGAAGCGGTCCATGCCTTTATCCTTCAACAATCTGTCCAGGTACTTCTTGAAGAAGTGGCTAGAGAACATGGTTTGGATGCGGAGGAGATGAATAGTTATCGTGCTTCTAGCTTGCGTGAGAAAAACGCCCAAGTGCATCTGATGCCAGGAGCTAGAGACATTCTAGCTTGGGCTAAAGAGGAAGGGATTGTCCAATTCGTCTATACCCACAAGGGGAAGAATGCTTATCCAATTCTGGAAGATCTAGGGATCTTATCCTATTTTCAAGAGATTGTCACAACGGACAATGGCTTTAGGAGAAAACCAGATCCAGAAGGAGTCGATTATCTAGTGGATAAGTATCAACTGGATCGGAGTGAGACCTATTATATTGGAGATCGAACTCTGGATGTTGATTTGGCAGACAATGCAGGAATCGGGAGTATTAATTTTTTGGATTACAAGCCGGATGTCAATCATGCGATTCGTCATTTGGATGACATTCGCCTCTATTTTGAAGAAGAAAAAAGTTAACTTATTTAACAAAGCTAGGCTTCTTTGTTGCTGGAATGGCGCTATGAAAAGAATCCGTAAACAATTTGTTTTGGAAATGAAATAATTCCTTAAGAAATCTTTAAGATAAATCCGATATAATAAAACCATAAACAAAGACCTCCTAACTTTGTTTATGAAATCCTAAAACTTTTCTTTTTCATAATAATCTCCCTAAAAGGCCACCAAATCCGGTGGTCTTTTACTTTGCTTTTCTTAGGAGGAAATTATTTCGTTTGAGGTAAGCAAATTTATTGCTTCGATTTTTTAAAATGATATACTTGATAAATCAATTATTGATAAGTCAATAAAAAAGATCGGAGAGAAGGAATGTCAGAAATGCATGACTTGCTTTATCAGTTGAAGCTAGCTGATCAGTCTTCAACCCAATTATTTGAAAAACAATTGGGCATTAGTCTGACTCGTTATCAGATGCTTCAGTTGTTAGTAGCAGAAGCGCCGTGTAGCCAAGCGGCCCTTCAGGAGAAACTAGCAATTGACCCTGCAGCCTTAACCCGCCACTTCAAAGTCTTAGAAGCTAGTGGCTATGTTACTCGTACTCGCAATCCAGAAAATCAACGGGAGATTGTGGTGGAACTTACGGAGTTTGCCAGAGATCGGTTGTTGGTCCACCCCCCAGCACATCATCTACAGGTAAAAGGCCAGATGGATCAGATTCTTTCTGAAAAAGAGCGGAATCAGTTGAGTCACTTACTCGAAAAGTTGGTGTCTGGCCTCGAGCAAATTACATTTTAAAAGGAGAATAATATGTCTATCTTAACCATTGTTTTAGCAAGTCTTACTGCTTTTGAGCATTTCTATATTTTTTACCTTGAGAGTTTAGCAACCCACTCGGCATCGACTGGTCGTGTCTTTAATATGGATCAGGAAGAATTGCATCGTCCATCTGTGACGGCTCTCTTCAAAAACCAAGGCATTTATAATGCTCTGATTGGTGTCTTCCTCCTCTACGGCCTCTTTGTAGCTAGAAATAGTGAAATTGTCACGATCTTTCTGCTCTTTATTATTGGTGCAGCAGCTTATGGGGCTGTAACTTCTAATAAAAAAATCATCTTGACCCAAGGTGGTCCAGCAATAGTCGCTTTAGCCAGCCTTCTTCTGCTTGGATAAGGATCAACTCTTCCAGATTGGGAAGAGTTTTTCTTTCCTATTCTTAGGGCTGCGATGGCAAGGACTCCGTCTTCAGTTACCAGCTTGCAGCAAAAACAACTGCATGCTTTGCGCCTCAGCTTTTAGTTTTCTTGAAGCTTTCTATAAGGAATGGTTTAGGTTTCTCTTGTATACTAAACTCATCCAATAAGAAATGAGGTACAGCAAATGAAAATCTCAGTTAATTATCCAAAACGCTTTAAGAAATTGCCACAACAAGGTTCTTGTTACGGCGAATAAACACTTCTCTTCATTTTTCATAAGAAACTCCTAAAGAAGGCTCTACCCGAAAGGGTAGAGTTTTTATGTACCAGAGACCTTGTGATTCGTGATATAATAGGCCTATGGAAAAAAAGAACAAATTACTACTCATCGACGGGTCTTCCGTCGCTTTTCGTGCCTTTTTCGCACTCTATAATCAAATCGATCGCTTCAAAAATGCCAATGGGTTGCATACCAATGCGGTCTATGGCTTTAACCTCATGTTGAGCCATCTCTTGGAGCGCATCCAACCGACTCATGTCCTCGTTGCTTTCGATGCAGGAAAGACGACCTTTCGGACGGAGATGTATGCCGACTACAAAGGAGGTCGGGCAAAAACACCAGATGAATTCCGTGAGCAGTTCCCTTTTATTCGCGAGCAACTAGATCATTTGGGGATCCGCCATTATGAGCTAGCCCAGTATGAAGCGGATGATATTATTGGAACGCTAGATAAGATGGCAGAAACTAGCTCGGTGCCATTTGAAGTCACCATTGTCTCTGGGGATAAGGATTTGATCCAGCTGACAGATGATAATACGGTGGTTGAGATTTCCAAAAAAGGGGTAGCAGAGTTTGAGGAATTCACTCCAGCCTATCTGAAAGAAAAAATGGGTCTGACGCCAGAGCAATTTATCGACCTCAAGGCCTTGATGGGAGATAAGTCGGATAATATCCCAGGTGTTACTAAGATCGGAGAAAAGACAGGGATCAAACTACTCCTAGAGTATGGCTCTCTCGATGGTATTTACGAGCATATCGATGAGATGAAGGCTTCTAAGATGAAGGAAAACCTCATCAACGACAAGGAGCAGGCCTATCTGTCCAAGACTCTCGCGACCATCGATACCAATGCGCCCATTGAGATTGGCCTGGATGATATCACCTATACGGGCCCCCATCTAGAAAATCTCGCCAAGTTTTTTGAGGAGATGGGCTTCAAGCAACTCCGTCAGGCCTTGGATCTCAGTGGAGAAGAGGCGGCTCCTGTAGCTATTGACTATACAGAAGTCGAGCAAGTCACTCCAGATATGCTTACGGAAGATAGTTTCTTCCATTTTGAGATTTTTGGGGACAACTACCATACGGAACCCATCATCGGTTTTGCATGGGGGACCAAAGGTCAGCTCTACGCAAGTACTGGTACTGATCTTTTACAAACACCGATTTTCAAAGAATTTCTCGAAAAAACGCCCCTCAAGGTCTATGACTTTAAGCGGGCCAAGGTCTTGCTCAGCCACTTGGGCATTACCTTGCAAAAGCCAGCTTTTGACAGTCGATTGGCCAAGTATCTCTTGTCGACCGTAGAGGACAATGAAATTTCAACCATTGCGAGCCTCTATAGTCAGATTGCGCTGCCACTGGACGAAGTTGTTTATGGCAAGGGAGCCAAAAAAGCGATCCCAGAAAAGACCGCCCTATTAGAGCATTTGGCACGAAAAGTCGCTGTTCTACTGGATACCGAAGAGCCCATGATGGAGCAGTTGCAAGCCCATGATCAATTAGATTTGCTCTATGATATGGAGCAACCACTAGCAGCTGTTTTGGCCAAGATGGAAATCGCAGGGATTAAGGTAGAACGCCAAACCCTCAAAGACATGCAGGTGGAAAACGAAGTGGTCTTGGAGCGCTTAACTCAAGAAATCTACGAGCTTGCTGGAGAAGAGTTTAATATCAATTCTCCAAAACAATTGGGGGTCATCCTCTTTGAAAAATTGGAACTCCCACTTGAATATACTAAGAAGACCAAAACCGGCTATTCCACAGCCGTTGATGTTTTGGAACGCCTAGCCCCAATCGCACCGATCGTGTCTAAGATTCTTGAATACCGCCAAATTGCCAAGATCCAATCGACCTATGTCATCGGTCTTCAAGATTGGATTTTGGAAGATGGGAAGATCCATACCCGCTATGTACAGGATTTGACGCAGACAGGCCGTTTGTCTAGCGTGGATCCCAACCTGCAAAATATCCCTGTCCGTTTGGAACAAGGCCGTCTCATTCGCAAGGCCTTTGTCCCAGAAGAGGAAAATAGTGTCTTGCTCAGTTCGGACTATTCACAGATCGAATTGCGCGTCTTGGCCCATATTTCGGGAGATGAGCATTTGATTGATGCCTTTAAACATGGGGCAGATATCCATACATCGACTGCTATGCGGGTCTTCAATATTGAAAAACCAGAAGATGTGACGCCGAATGACCGTCGCAATGCAAAAGCAGTAAACTTCGGTGTGGTTTATGGAATTTCCGACTTTGGACTGTCTAATAATCTAGGGATCAGTCGAAAAGAAGCCAAGGCCTACATTGAAACCTATTTCGAACGCTACCCTGGCATCAAGAGCTATATGGAAAGAGTGGTACGGGAAGCGCGTGACAAAGGCTATGTAGAAACTCTCTTCAAGCGTCGTCGGGAGATTCCAGATATCAATTCTCGCAACTTCAATGTTCGAGGCTTTGCGGAGCGGACGGCTATCAACTCACCCATCCAAGGATCGGCAGCCGACATCTTGAAAATTGCTATGATCCACTTGGACCAAGCGCTAGAAGCAGGGGCATATAAGACCAAGATGCTCCTTCAGGTCCACGACGAAATTGTTCTGCAAGTACCAAGTGATGAACTGGCAGCGATCAAAGAACTCGTCAAAGAGACCATGGAATCTGCTATCGAACTTGCAGTTCCACTAGAAGCTGATGAGAATGAAGGCAAAACATGGTATGAAGCCAAATAAGATTGAGTTTGTTTAAAACAGAAAGCGGTAGGAGACTTTTCAGTTTCCTACCGCTTTTAACGACAAACACTTGCAATGCCCTTCGTATTGTTATACTATTTAAAGAAAGGAAACGCATACAAAAAGGAGATTCTTATGGCTTATTCATTTCGCAATCCTAGTGATGGCATTATCAAACATTACCTCGAAACCAGTAAAGTCATTGCTGTAGTTGGATTATCTGACCGTGAAGAGACGACCAGCCATCGTGTCAGCGAGGAGATGCAAGAGCGGGGCTATCGGATTATTCCCGTTAATCCTCGTGCAGCCGGTGGGCAAATCCTTGGAGAAAGGGTGTATGCTAGCTTGCAGGAAATTCCTTTCCCGGTAGATATCGTCGATGTTTACCGTCGCAGTGAGTTTTTGCCAGATGTAGCGCGTGACTTTATCGAGTCGGATGCGAAGATTTTCTGGGCGCAACTAGAGCTGGAAAATCAAGAAGCAGAAGAAATCCTTCGTGGAGCTGGACGAGAAGATATCGTCATGAACCGCTGTATCAAACGCGAGCACACTCGCTTGGTCTTAGGAGAAGGATAGCTTTTGATTTATCTCAGAACCTCTCGTCTTTCATCCAGTGATTAAACTGATACGAGAGGTGAAATAAATACAGACGGATTTCCCTAACAGAGATAAAAGAACCCACCTAGTGCTTTGGAGAATGGCTCCAATCGAAGGTGGGTTTTCTTGTTTTCTTTGTTAATCAAGTGGATTAGACTTTGGTAGATCCGGCGCCTTTTGCTGGAAGCGACTGTCCGCCTGCATCCGTTTTTGAAGGAGGGTATGGTAGAAGATGATTTGGCAACTGGTTGCATAAGGTTTAACATAAAAATTCGCCATTCCTAAAGTGAAAAAAGATAGAATTTGCCAACCGAGCAGACTCAAATCAAGAACAAGGCGGTGGCTCTTAAAGCCTTTCATCTCTTCCTTACTTTGGCGGAGGATAGACATGGGACCGTCATAGGTTCCTGTCATCAGTCGACTATATAGGATCAATTCGACCAAACTATACTGGTAATAAAAAGGGAGGAAGAGTAGGAGCCCAACCAGAGCCATTAAGAGGCCGGTCGTCATCGTTGGAGCTAACTTAAGAATTGCTTGAACTTCTGGAGTATCTGCTCTAAGGGTAGACGTAGTGGAGGAGGATTCATTGATAGCGAGAACGTGATAGCTGACCACCGTTAAGAGAAGTTGACTCACATAGAGGAGGCTCCCCCACAAAGACAGGATAACTTGCTTAATGAATAGCGTTAAAAACGCAGGTGTAAAATACTGGCTCTGAAAGATGGTGAAGATACCAAAGTTCTTTTCTCCCTTGCTAGAGGCAGAAATCAAAAAGCGAAAAGTTGCCCCTAAATAGAGAAAAGAAAGGATAAACCCAATAATCGCAGGGAAAAGCTGGCGGCTTAGAAGAAAGAGCATCCCTTCTCTAAGTTCCATGTGAGCAAGTGTTTCAGTGATGTCTGTCCCTGTCAACATGTAACTTGCAAGGATTGTCAGGAAAGTTGGCAAAGCAAAGTAGGAGAAGACTTTGGGATGTTGCAATTGCAGCTGACGAGCTTGAGCACGAACCAATTTGATATTCATAATGTCCTCTTTCATGGTAGTAGTACCCTTTATTATAACACAAGTCCGTGACAGAGCTGGTAAAATTTGGTACAATCGTACAGGTGCTCACAGGAGATCCTGTGACAGGAATAAGAAGGCTGGGACTGTTTTTCCCAGTACGGAGGTAACCATGACAGATTCACCGATTCAATATCGATTAATCAAAAAAGAAAAGCATACAGGAGCTCGTCTGGGAGAAATTATCACCCCCCACGGGACCTTCCCAACTCCAATGTTTATGCCTGTAGGGACTCAGGCAACCGTTAAGACCCAATCGCCAGAAGAACTCAAAGAAATGGGTTCAGGAATTATTTTGGCCAACACCTACCATCTCTGGCTTCGTCCGGGGGATGATCTAGTCGCAAAAGCAGGAGGACTGCACCAGTTCATGAACTGGGACCAGCCCATTTTGACAGATAGTGGAGGCTTCCAGGTCTATTCACTAGCGGATACCCGCAATATAACCGAAGAAGGGGTAACCTTTAAAAACCACCTCAATGGTTCGAAGATGTTCCTCTCCCCAGAAAAGGTCATCTCGATCCAAAACAATCTAGGGAGCGACATCATGATGTCCTTTGACGAATGTCCTCAGTTCTATCAGCCCTATGATTATGTGAAGAAATCAATCGAACGGACCAGTCGTTGGGCAGAACGTGGCCTGAAGGCTCATCGTCGCCCTCATGATCAAGGTCTTTTCGGGATTGTTCAAGGGGCTGGATTTGAAGACTTGCGCCGTCAGTCTGCGCGTGATCTCGTTAGCATGGACTTCCCAGGCTATTCTATCGGTGGGTTAGCTGTTGGAGAAAGCCATGAAGAGATGAATGCCGTGCTGGATTTCACAACTCCGCTTTTACCAGAGAACAAGCCTCGCTATCTCATGGGAGTAGGAGCACCAGACAGTCTGATCGATGGCGTTATTCGTGGAGTGGACATGTTTGACTGTGTCTTGCCGACGCGGATTGCGCGAAATGGCACCTGTATGACTAGTCAAGGACGTCTGGTGGTGAAAAATGCGCAATTTGCAGAAGACTTTACACCGCTAGACCACGAGTGTGATTGCTACACTTGTAAGAATTACACCCGTGCTTATCTTCGCCACCTCCTCAAGGCTGATGAGACCTTCGGCATTCGCTTGACCAGCTACCACAACCTGTACTTCTTGATCAACCTCATGAAGCAGGTCCGTCAAGCCATCATGGATGACAATCTCTTAGAATTCCGTGAGCATTTCGTTGAAAAATATGGCTATAACAAATCAGGACGGAATTTCTAGGAAGAGCTAAATAGAAAGAACAAAGATTACAGCCATCTGAGAATAATAGGAATAACTGCTAGACGCAGTGGTTGATTGGTATCTTTGTTCACTTGTTAAGCTCCAAAGATAACCTAATCAACTGTGCGGGAGCGAGACGACGAACAAATTTGGAAATAAATTTGTTCTGTCTCGCTCCCTTTTTTCTATATAACAGCAACTTTTTTAGCACACTTTTTCTTTCGAAAACACTTTCATCAAAAAAAACGAAAAAAACTGCTCAAATTCCTTGCATTGGGGCTTTCATTGTGTTAAACTACTATGGTGCTGTGAAAAACAGCTATTAGCTTTGATGCAAGAGGTTGCGACACGCTCGGTTGCATTGCCACGCAACGCGCGTCGGTTTTCTTGTGGAGCTAGCCTATTATCTTAAATAGACGAAAAGGAGAAAAAGATGGCAAACAAAAAAATCCGCATCCGTTTGAAAGCGTACGAACACCGTACACTTGACACAGCGGCTGCAAAAATCGTAGAATCAGCTACTCGTACAGGTGCACAAGTTGCGGGTCCAATCCCACTTCCAACTGAGCGTAGCCTCTACACAATCATTCGTGCGACTCACAAATACAAAGATTCTCGCGAACAATTTGAAATGCGTACACACAAACGTTTGATCGATATCATCAACCCAACTCAAAAAACAGTTGACGCTTTGATGAAATTGGATCTTCCAAGTGGTGTAAACGTAGAAATCAAACTTTAATCTAAAGCTTGATACCTTGAGCATAAAAAACGCTCGTTAAAAACTTTTTGAATAAAAAACTATAGAAAAGGAACTATTTTCTCATGACAAAAGGAATCTTAGGGAAAAAAGTGGGAATGACTCAAATCTTCACTGAAGCTGGCGAATTGATCCCTGTAACAGTTATCGAAGCAACTCCAAACGTTGTTCTTCAAGTTAAAACTGTTGAAACAGATGGTTACAACGCTATCCAAGTTGGTTTCGATGACAAACGCGAAGTATTGAGCAACAAACCTGCTAAAGGACATGTAGCAAAAGCTAACACGGCTCCTAAGCGCTTCATTCGTGAATTCAAAAACGTTGAAGGCTTGGAAGTTGGTGCTGAAATCACAGTTGATACTTTCGAAGCTGGAGACATTGTTGATGTAACTGGTACTTCTAAAGGTAAAGGTTTCCAAGGTGTTATCAAACGCCACGGACAATCACGTGGACCTATGGCTCACGGTTCTCGTTACCACCGTCGTCCAGGTTCTATGGGACCTGTTGCACCTAACCGCGTATTCAAAGGTAAAAACCTTGCAGGACGCATGGGTGGCGATCGTGTAACTATTCAAAACCTTGAAGTTGTACAAGTTGTTCCAGAAAAGAACGTTATCCTTATCAAAGGTAACGTACCAGGTGCTAAGAAATCTCTTATCACTATCAAGTCAGCAGTTAAAGCTGGTAAATAATAAGGAAAGGGGAATACAGTCAAAATGGCAAATGTAACATTATTCGACCAAACTGGTAAACAAGCGGGCGAAGTTGTTCTTAACGATGCGATCTTTGGTATCGAACCAAACCAAGCAGTTGTATTTGATGTGATCATCAGCCAACGTGCTAGCCTTCGTCAAGGAACTCACGCAGTTAAAAACCGCTCAGCTGTTTCAGGTGGCGGACGCAAACCATGGCGTCAAAAAGGAACTGGACGTGCTCGTCAAGGTTCTATCCGCTCTCCACAATGGCGTGGTGGTGGAATCGTCTTCGGACCAACTCCACGTAGCTATGCGTACAAACTTCCTCAAAAAGTTCGTCGCCTTGCACTTAAATCTGTTTACTCAGAAAAAGTTGCTGAAAACAAATTTGTAGCCGTTGATTCTCTTGAATTTACAGCTCCAAAAACTGCTGAATTTGCAAAAGTTCTTGCAGCTTTGAGCATCGATTCTAAAGTCCTTGTTATTCTTGAAGAAGGAAACGAATTCGCAGCTCTTTCAGCTCGTAACCTTCCAAACGTGAAAGTTGCGACTGCTACAACTGCAAGTGTTCTTGACATCGCAAATAGTGACAAACTTCTTGTTACTCAAGCAGCTATCTCTAAAATCGAGGAGGTTCTTGCATAATGAATTTGTATGATGTTATCAAAAAACCTGTTATCACTGAAAAGTCAATGGCTCAACTTGAAGCAGGCAAATATGTATTCGAAGTTGACACTCGCGCTCACAAACTTTTGATCAAACAAGCTGTTGAAGCTGCCTTTGAAGGTGTAAAAGTTGCGAATGTGAACACTGTAAACGTAAAACCAAAAGCTAAACGTGTTGGACGTTACACTGGTTTTACTTCAAAAACTAAAAAAGCTATCATCACGCTTACAGCTGATTCAAAAGCAATCGAGTTGTTCGCTACTGAAGCTGAATAATCTAAGGAGGAAATATCGTGGGAATTCGTGTTTATAAACCAACAACAAACGGTCGCCGTAATATGACTTCTTTGGATTTCGCTGAAATCACAACAAGCACACCAGAGAAATCTTTGCTCGTTTCATTGAAGAGCAAAGCAGGTCGTAACAACAACGGACGTATCACAGTTCGTCACCAAGGTGGTGGACACAAACGTCATTACCGTTTGATTGACTTCAAACGTAACAAAGATAACGTTGAAGCAGTTGTAAAAACAATTGAGTACGATCCAAACCGTTCTGCAAACATCGCTTTGGTACACTACACTGACGGTGTGAAAGCATACATCATCGCTCCAAAAGGTCTTGAAGTTGGTCAACGTATCGTTTCAGGTCCAGAAGCAGATATCAAAGTCGGAAACGCTCTTCCACTTGCTAACATCCCAGTTGGTACTTTGATCCACAACATCGAATTGAAACCAGGTCGTGGTGGAGAATTGGTACGTGCTGCTGGAGCTTCTGCTCAAGTATTGGGTGCTGAAGGTAAATACGTACTTGTACGTCTTCAATCAGGCGAAGTTCGTATGATCCTTGGTACTTGCCGTGCTACAGTTGGTGTTGTCGGAAATGAACAACATGGACTTGTAAACCTTGGTAAAGCTGGTCGTAGCCGTTGGAAAGGTATCCGTCCAACAGTTCGTGGTTCTGTAATGAACCCGAATGATCACCCACACGGTGGTGGTGAAGGTAAAGCACCAGTTGGTCGTAAAGCACCATCTACTCCATGGGGCAAACCTGCTCTTGGTCTTAAAACTCGTAACAAGAAAGCGAAATCTGACAAACTTATCGTTCGTCGCCGCAACGAGAAATAATTTAGAACTAGTCGCTTAAGCGCTAGATGATCCGCCAGCTCGGTAGCGCTCCTTGTGAGCGCAAGCCGCTGTGGTACTATATTTAAAGGAGAAAATAATAAAATGGGACGCAGTCTTAAAAAAGGACCTTTCGTCGATGAGCATTTGATGAAAAAAGTTGAAGCTCAAGCTAACGACGAAAAGAAAAAAGTTATCAAAACTTGGTCACGTCGTTCAACGATCTTCCCAAGTTTCATTGGTTACACTATCGCAGTTTATGATGGACGTAAACACGTACCTGTTTACATCCAAGAAGACATGGTAGGTCACAAGCTTGGTGAATTTGCACCAACTCGTACTTACAAAGGTCACGCTGCAGATGACAAGAAGACACGTAGAAAATAAGGAGAACATAAATGGCAGAAATTACTTCAGCTAAAGCAATGGCTCGTACAGTGCGTGTTTCACCTCGTAAATCACGTCTTGTTCTTGACAACATCCGTGGTAAAAGCGTAGCCGATGCAGTAGCAATCTTGAAATTCACTCCAAACAAAGCAGCTGAAATCATCTTGAAAGTGTTGAATTCAGCAGTAGCAAACGCTGAAAACAACTTTGGTTTGGAAAAAGCAAACTTGGTAGTATCTGAAGCATTCGCAAACGAAGGACCAACGATGAAACGTTTCCGTCCACGTGCGAAAGGTTCAGCTTCACCAATCAACAAACGCACAAGCCACATCACAGTGGTTGTGACAGAAAAATAAGGAGGTAACATCGTGGGTCAAAAAGTACATCCAATTGGAATGCGTGTCGGCATCATCCGTGATTGGGATGCCAAATGGTATGCTGAAAAAGAATACGCGGATTACCTTCATGAAGATCTTGCAATCCGCAAATTTATTCAAAAAGAATTAGCTGACGCAGCGGTTTCTACTATTGAAATCGAACGCGCAGTAAACAAAGTTAACGTTTCTCTTCACACTGCTAAACCAGGTATGGTTATCGGTAAAGGTGGAGCAAACGTCGATGCACTTCGTGCAGCTCTTAACAAATTGACAGGTAAACAAGTTCACATCAACATCATCGAGATCAAACGTCCTGACTTGGATGCTCACCTTGTTGGTGAAGGAATTGCTCGTCAATTGGAGCAACGTGTGGCTTTCCGTCGTGCTCAAAAACAAGCGATCCAACGTACTATGCGCGCTGGAGCTAAAGGAATCAAAACTCAAGTATCAGGTCGTTTGAACGGTGCAGATATTGCTCGTGCTGAAGGATACTCTGAAGGTACAGTTCCACTCCACACACTTCGCGCAGACATCGATTACGCTTGGGAAGAAGCAGATACAACTTACGGTAAACTTGGTGTTAAAGTATGGATCTACCGTGGTGAAGTTCTTCCAGCTCGTAAAGACGCTAAAGGAGGTAAATAACCAATGTTAGTACCTAAACGTGTAAAACACCGTCGCGAATTCCGTGGTAAAATGCGCGGTGAAGCAAAAGGTGGAAAAGAAGTATCATTCGGTGAATACGGTCTTCAGGCTACAACTAGCCACTGGATCACTAACCGCCAAATCGAAGCTGCTCGTATTGCCATGACTCGTTACATGAAACGTGGTGGTAAGGTTTGGATCAAAATCTTCCCACACAAATCATACACCGCTAAAGCTATCGGGGTACGTATGGGATCTGGTAAAGGGGCACCTGAAGGTTGGGTAGCACCAGTTAAACGTGGTAAAGTAATGTTTGAAGTTGCTGGTGTATCTGAAGAGATCGCTCGTGAAGCGCTTCGTCTTGCAAGCCACAAATTACCAGTTAAATGTAAATTCGTAAAACGTGAAGCAAAATAAGGAGAGGTCATGAAACTTACAGAAGTAAAAGAATTTGTTAAAGAACTTCGTGGTCTTTCTCAAGAAGAACTCGCGAAGCGTGAAAATGAATTGAAAAAAGAATTGTTTGAACTTCGTTTCCAAGCTGCTGCAGGTCAATTGGAGCAAACTGGACGTTTGAAAGAAGTGAAAAAACAAATCGCTCGTATCAAAACTGTTCAATCAGAAGCTAAATAATAGACTAGGGAAGGAGAATTTCAATGGAACGCAATAATCGTAAAGTTCTTGTTGGACGCGTTGTGTCTGACAAAATGGACAAAACAATCACAGTTGTAGTTGAAACTAAACGTAACCACCCAGTCTATGGTAAACGTATCAACTATTCTAAAAAATACAAAGCACATGATGAAAACAACGTTGCCAAAGAAGGCGATATCGTTCGTATCATGGAAACTCGTCCGCTTTCAGCTACAAAACGCTTCCGTCTTGTAGAAGTTGTTGAAGAAGCGGTCATCATCTAATCTAACCTGAAAGGAGAAAACTGAAATGATTCAAACAGAAACTCGTTTGAAAGTCGCAGACAACAGTGGTGCTCGCGAAATCTTGACTATCAAAGTTCTTGGTGGCTCAGGACGTAAATTTGCAAACATCGGTGATGTTATTGTGGCATCTGTAAAACAAGCTACTCCTGGTGGTGCGGTTAAAAAAGGTGACGTTGTAAAAGCTGTTATCGTTCGTACTAAATCAGGTGCTCGTCGTAAAGATGGTTCATACATCAAATTCGACGAAAATGCCGCAGTGATCATCCGTGAAGACAAAACTCCTCGCGGAACTCGTATCTTTGGCCCAGTCGCTCGCGAATTGCGTGACGGTGGTTTCATGAAGATCGTATCACTTGCTCCAGAAGTACTTTAATTTTAAAAATCACAAACACAGTCCCCTGGCTCATTGGCCAGGGTGCCCATCGGGCGTAAGAATAAAAGGAGAATAAAATGTTTGTAAAAACTGGCGACAAAGTTCGTGTAATTGCTGGTAAAGACAAAGGTGTTGAAGCTAAAGTCGTTGCTGCTCTTCCAAAAGTAAATAAAGTTGTTGTTGAAGGTGTAAACCTTGTTAAAAAACACCAACGTCCAAATAACGAAAACCCTCAAGGTGCTATCATCGAAAAAGAAGCTCCAATCCATGTATCAAACGTTCAAGTTTTAGACAAGAACGGTGTTGCTGGACGTGTTGGCTACAAATTCGTAGACGGCAAAAAAGTTCGTTATAACAAAAAATCAGGCGAAGTGCTTGACTAATCACGAAGGAAAGGAGAAGTATAATGGCTAATCGTTTAAAAGAAAAATACCTTAATGAAGTAGTTCCAGTTTTGACTGAACAATTTAACTACTCATCAGTTATGGCAGTGCCTAAAGTTGATAAGATCGTTTTGAACATGGGTGTTGGAGATGCTGTTTCTAACGCTAAAAACCTTGAGAAAGCTGCTGAAGAATTGGCATTGATCTCAGGTCAAAAACCACTTATCACAAAAGCTAAAAAATCAATCGCCGGCTTCCGTCTTCGTGAAGGTGTAGCGATCGGTGCGAAAGTAACTCTTCGTGGCGAACGTATGTACGAATTCTTGGACAAATTGGTTTCAGTTTCACTTCCACGTGTTCGTGACTTCCATGGTGTTCCAACAAAATCATTTGACGGACGCGGAAACTACACACTTGGTGTAAAAGAACAATTGATCTTCCCAGAAATCAACTTTGATGATGTTGATAAAACTCGTGGTTTGGATATCGTAATCGTAACTACTGCGAACACAGACGAAGAATCACGTGCATTGCTTACTGGCCTTGGTATGCCGTTTGCAAAATAATATAGGAGGTAAAACTAATGGCTAAAAAATCTATGATTGCTAAGAACAAACGCCCAGCGAAGTTCTCTACTCAAGCATACACTCGCTGTGAACGTTGTGGACGTCCACACTCAGTTTACCGCAAGTTTAAACTTTGCCGTGTTTGCTTCCGTGAATTGGCATACAAAGGACAAATCCCTGGTGTCACTAAAGCATCTTGGTAATGTAAGATATTAAGGACGTTAAAACTCCAAGTGAAAATAGGGAACTTGACAAAGAAACTTTTGTTTCTAGGAAAGTTCATCTTTTTCACACAGAGTTTAGCTCGAGTTCAGTTTGGCAAGCCAATTTGAACACGAGCTACAGCTTTGGCAAAAAAGACCAATTTACTTTGGAGCATGGCTCCTGCATTAAATTGCCTATTTTTGCTCTTGCTGTTACGCTCTCTGTATCATGTATTAACTAGCAAGTGAAACATTCAAACTACTAGTAAGAGGAGAAATATAAAATGGTTATGACTGACCCAATCGCAGACTTCCTAACTCGTATTCGTAACGCTAACCAAGCAAAACACGAAGTACTTGAAGTACCTGCATCAAACATCAAAAAAGGGATTGCTGAAATCCTTAAACGCGAAGGTTTTGTAAAAAACGTTGAAGTAATCGAAGATGACAAACAAGGTATCATCCGCGTGTTCTTGAAATACGGAGCAAACGGTGAAAAAGTTATCACAAACTTGAAACGTGTTTCTAAACCAGGTTTGCGTGTTTACAAAAAACGTGAAGATCTTCCAAAAGTTCTTAATGGACTTGGAATTGCTATCCTTTCAACTTCTGAAGGTTTGCTTACTGATAAAGAAGCACGCCAAAAGAACGTTGGTGGGGAAGTTATCGCTTACGTTTGGTAATATTTAGCTCCCAATTTCGTTGTTACTCTTCGTTATCGTCTCTTGCCTAACACTAAGTTATGTCTGCGAGACGATGCCTCGATTCACTTAGAAATTGAGACCTAAACATTAACTTTTAAATCATAATGATTTAACCCCGTGAAAACTGGCCTTCAAAGGCCTGACAATTTAACAGGAGAATAAAAACATGTCACGTATTGGTAATAAAGTTATCGTGTTGCCTGCTGGTGTTGAACTCACTAACAATGACAACGTTGTAACTGTAAAAGGACCTAAAGGAGAACTTACTCGTGAGTTCTCAAAAGATATTGAAATCCGTGTGGAAGGTACTGAAGTAACTCTTCACCGTCCAAACGATTCAAAAGAAATGAAAACTATCCACGGAACTACTCGTGCCCTTTTGAACAACATGGTAATTGGTGTTTCAGAAGGATTCAAGAAAGAACTTGAAATGCGCGGGGTTGGTTACCGTGCACAACTTCAAGGATCAAAACTTGTTTTGGCTGTTGGTAAATCACATCCAGACGAAGTTGAAGCTCCAGAAGGAATTACTTTTGAACTTCCAAACCCAACAACAATCGTTGTTAGCGGAATTTCAAAAGAAGTAGTTGGGCAAACAGCTGCTTACGTACGTAGCCTTCGTTCACCAGAACCTTACAAAGGTAAAGGGATCCGTTATGTTGGTGAATTCGTTCGCCGTAAAGAAGGTAAAACAGGTAAATAATGTAGTTTGGTTGTTTTTCAACCAATCTTCATCTTACCAACTCAGTGCTTAGCACATGATTTTAAAATTAAGAGGTGAAAATTGTGATTTCGAAACCAGATAAAAATAAAATCCGTCAAAAACGCCACCGTCGCGTTCGCGGAAAACTCTCTGGAACTGCTGATCGCCCACGTTTGAACGTATTCCGTTCTAATACAGGCATCTACGCTCAAGTAATTGATGACGTAGCGGGTGTAACGCTCGCAAGCGCTTCAACTCTTGACAAAGAAGTTTCAAAAGGAACTAAAACTGAACAAGCCGTTGTTGTCGGCAAACTTGTTGCTGAACGTGCAGTTGCTAAAGGTATTTCTGAAGTGGTGTTCGACCGCGGTGGATATCTATATCACGGACGTGTTAAAGCTTTGGCTGATGCAGCTCGTGAAAACGGATTGAAATTCTAATAGGAGGACACTAGAAAATGGCATTTAAAGACAATGCAGTTGAACTTGAAGAACGTGTAGTTGCCATCAACCGTGTTACAAAAGTTGTTAAAGGTGGACGTCGTCTTCGCTTTGCAGCTCTTGTAGTTGTTGGTGACCGTAACGGACGTGTTGGTTTTGGTACAGGTAAAGCTCAAGAAGTACCAGAAGCAATCCGTAAAGCAGTAGAAGATGCTAAGAAAAACTTGATTGAAGTTCCTATGGTTGGAACAACAATTCCTCATGAAGTAACATCAGTATTTGGTGGAGCTCGTGTATTGTTGAAACCAGCTATCGAAGGGGCTGGGGTTGCTGCAGGTGGTGCAGTTCGTGCCGTTGTTGAATTGGCAGGTATTGCAGATGTAACATCTAAATCACTTGGATCAAACACTCCAATCAACATTGTTCGTGCAACAGTGGAAGGTTTAGCTCAATTGAAACGCGCTGAAGAAGTTGCTGCCCTTCGTGGTATTTCAGTTTCTGACTTGGCTTAAGAAAGGAGATTCAAATGGCTCAAATTAAAATTACTTTGACTAAGTCTCCAATCGGACGCATCCCGTCACAACGTAAAACTGTTGTAGCACTTGGACTTGGCAAATTGAACAGCTCTGTTATTAAAGAAGATAACCCAGCAGTACGTGGTATGATCACTGCAGTATCTCACTTGGTAACAGTTGAAGAAGTAAAATAATCTATTAAAAAATAGAAACAAGGTTTTCAGGGGTATGAGAAATTTCTCATCCCCTAAAACTAAATATAAGTATAGGCGAGTTTGTAGTCGGGACACCTTTTCCTGATTACAAGCGTTAGCAATTTACAAAAGAGGAGAAAATAATAATGAAACTTCATGAATTACAACCTGCTGCAGGTTCACGTAAAGTCCGCAACCGTGTTGGTCGTGGTACTTCATCTGGTAATGGTAAAACTTCTGGCCGTGGTCAAAAAGGTCAAAAAGCTCGTAGCGGTGGCGGTGTACGTCTTGGTTTTGAAGGTGGACAAACTCCATTGTTCCGTCGTCTTCCAAAACGTGGATTTACAAACATCAATGCTAAAGAATATGCTATTGTGAACCTTGATCAGTTGAACGTCTTCGAAGATGGTGCTGAAGTAACACCAGTAGTACTTGTGGAAGCAGGTATTGTAAAAGCTGAAAAATCAGGAATTAAAATTCTTGGTAACGGAGAATTGACTAAGAAATTGTCTGTTAAGGCAGCTAAATTCTCTAAATCAGCTGAAGAAGCTATCACTGCTAAAGGTGGTTCAGTAGAAGTCATCTAAGAGGGGTGACCTATGTTCTTTAAATTATTAAAAGATGCATTTAAGGTTAAACAAGTAAGATCAAAAATTTTATTTACTATTTTTATCATACTTGTCTTCCGAATCGGGACCACGATCACGGTTCCTGGTGTGAATGCGAAAATCCTTAACAACTTACAAGATGTTTCCTTCTTGAATATGATGAGCTTGGTGTCAGGGAATGCCATGAGAAACTTCTCTGTCTTCGCCCTCGGGGTGAGTCCTTACATCACGGCTTCCATCGTAGTTCAGCTCCTTCAAATGGATTTGCTTCCGAAATTTGTTGAGTGGGGGAAACAAGGAGAAGTTGGGCGGAGAAAGTTGAATCAGGCAACACGCTATATTGCCTTGGTTCTAGCTTTCGTTCAATCCATTGGAATTACAGCTACTTTCCATACTTTGTCACAAGCTAAATTGGTATCCACACCGAACGTTGAAACTTACATCTTGATTGGTGCGATTTTAACGACGGGTTCAATGATTGTCACTTGGCTTGGAGAACAAATTTCCGATAAAGGATACGGGAATGGTGTTTCTATGATTATCTTTGCGGGGATTGTTTCTTCAATTCCAGAGATGATCAAAGGTGTTTACGAAGATTCATTTGTTAACGTTCGTCATGGACAATTGACTAATTCACTAATTTTCATAGGTGTGTTAATCTTAGCGGTATTAGTGATTGTTTACTTCACAACCTTTGTGGAACAAGCACAGTATAAAATTCCAATTCAATACACAAAAATTGCACAAGGAGCACCATCTAGCTCATATCTTCCATTGAAGGTAAACCCAGCTGGAGTTATTCCTGTCATCTTTGCTAGTTCGATCACAGCTGCACCGGCAGCAATTTTCCAGGTCATTAGTGCCATGGGTTACAATGCTGGATGGGTTCGAACAGCACAATCTATGTTAGCGACCAATACACCAACAGGTGTAGCAATGTATGCTTTGCTAATCATTTTGTTTACTTTCTTCTACACATTTGTACAGATTAACCCAGAAAAAACTGCGGAAAATCTACAAAAGAGTGGTGCCTACATTCCAGGTGTACGTCCTGGTAAGGGAACGGAAGACTACATGTCACGTCTTCTTAGACGGTTGGCTACGGTTGGTTCTCTCTTCCTTGGATTCATCACCATTATTCCAATCCTTGCTCGGGATGTCTTTGGTTTGACAGATACAGTTGCTCTTGGAGGAACTAGTCTCTTGATTATCATCTCAACTGGTATTGAAGGAATGAAACAATTAGAAGGTTACTTATTGAAACGCAAATACATTGGTTTCATGGATACAACAGAATAGAATTAGGTTGACATTGTCAACCTTCTATTTTGTTTTTGAATAAGTTTGTTAGATCGTAACAGACTTATTTAAAAACAAAATAAGGAGCAAATGATTATGAATCTATTAATCATGGGATTGCCTGGAGCAGGTAAGGGGACACAAGCGGCTAAGATTGTAGAACAATTTCAAGTTGCACATATCTCAACTGGGGATATGTTCCGTGCTGCAATGGCCAATCAAACCGAAATGGGTGTGTTGGCAAAATCATTCATCGATAAAGGTGAATTGGTGCCAGATGATGTGACAAACGGGATTGTAAAAGAACGTTTGGCTCAAGACGATATTAAAGAAAAAGGATTCCTCTTAGATGGTTTCCCTCGCACGATTGAACAAGCACATGCTTTGGATCAAATCTTGGTCGACCTTGGTCTTGAACTTGAGGGAGTGATCAACATCGAAGTAGATCCATCTTGCCTTCTTGAACGCTTGAGTGGACGTATCATTCACCGTGAAACAGGTGAAACCTACCATAAGGTATTCAATCCACCAGCTGATTACAAGGAAGAAGACTATTACCAACGTGAGGACGATAAGCCAGAAACGGTTAAACGTCGCTTGGATGTGAATATTGCTCAAGGTGAGCCGATTCTTGCTCATTATCGTGCAAAAGGGTTAGTCCATGATATCGAAGGAAATCAAGACATTAACGACGTCTTTAAAGATATCCAAAAAGTCTTGGAGAATTTGAAATAAAAACGTTTTAGTCACTTGCAATAATTGACAACAAGTGATACAATGAATTAGTCTGACTTATAATTGTTACCTCTGTGCTCAGAGGAATGAATCGAAATTTATGGAGGTACTTTTGCGTGGCAAAAGACGATGTGATTGAAGTAGAAGGCAAAGTAGTCGATACGATGCCGAATGCTATGTTTACGGTTGAACTTGAAAATGGACATCAGATTTTAGCAACAGTTTCTGGTAAAATTCGTAAAAACTATATTCGTATTTTAGCGGGAGATCGTGTTACAGTGGAGATGAGTCCGTACGATTTGACACGTGGACGTATCACATACCGCTTTAAATAATCGAAAAACTTGGAGGGATAAAAATGAAAGTAAGACCATCGGTCAAACCAATTTGCGAATACTGTAAAGTAATTCGTCGTAATGGTCGTGTTATGGTAATTTGCCCAGCAAATCCAAAACACAAACAACGTCAAGGATAAGATAGAAAGGAGAAAACATGGCTCGTATTGCTGGAGTTGACATTCCAAATGACAAACGTGTAGTAATTTCATTGACTTATGTATACGGTATCGGACTTCCAACATCTAAGAAAATTCTTGCTGCTGCAGGCGTTTCTGAAGATATTCGTGTTCGCGACCTTACACCAGATCAAGAAGATGCTATCCGTCGTGAAGTTGACGCAATTAAAGTAGAAGGTGACCTTCGTCGTGAAGTGAACTTGAACATTAAACGTTTGATGGAAATCGGTTCATACCGTGGTATCCGTCACCGTCGTGGACTTCCTGTTCGTGGACAAAACACTAAAAACAATGCTCGCACTCGTAAAGGTAAAGCTGTTGCGATTGCTGGTAAGAAAAAATAAGAAAATAAAATAAGGAGGTAAAAATCTTGGCTAAACCAACACGTAAACGTCGTGTGAAAAAGAATATCGAATCAGGTATTGCTCATATTCACGCAACATTTAATAACACAATTGTTATGATTACTGATGTGCATGGTAACGCAATTGCATGGTCATCTGCAGGTGCTCTTGGTTTCAAAGGTTCTCGTAAATCTACACCATTTGCTGCACAAATGGCTTCAGAAGCTGCTGCAAAATCAGCTCAAGAACATGGTCTTAAATCAGTAGAAGTTACTGTTAAAGGTCCTGGTTCTGGTCGTGAGTCTGCTATTCGTGCTCTTGCTGCTGCTGGTCTTGAAGTTACTGCAATCCGCGATGTGACTCCTGTGCCACACAATGGTGCTCGTCCTCCAAAACGTCGCCGTGTATAATCATCAACAATTACACAGCTTTTCGTTTCAGAGGGAGTATAGCAAATGATTGAGTTTGAAAAACCAAATATAACAAAAATTGATGAAAATAAAGATTACGGTGTATTTGTAGTAGAACCACTTGAACGTGGTTATGGTACAACACTAGGGAACTCTCTTCGTCGCGTATTATTAGCTTCACTTCCAGGTGCTGCTGTTACTTCAATTAACATTGAAGGTGTATTGCACGAATTTGATACAGTTCCAGGTGTCCGTGAAGACGTTATGCAAATCATTCTTAACGTTAAAGGGATCGCTGTAAAATCTTACGTCCAAGACGAAAAGATTATTGAACTTGATGTAGAAGGTCCTGCAGAAGTGACTGCTGGAGATATTCTTACAGATAGTGATATTGAAATTGTAAACCCTGATCATTATCTTTTCACAATCGGTGAAGGATCAAGCTTCAAAGCGACTTTGACTGTAAACAGCGGTCGTGGTTATGTTCCAGCTGATCAAAATAAAAAAGATGATGCACCAGTAGGTACACTTGCTGTAGATTCAATCTATACGCCAGTGACAAAGGTTAATTACCAAGTTGAACCAGCTCGCGTTGGTAGCAACGATGGTTTTGACAAACTAACCCTTGAAATCTTAACAAATGGAACAATTATTCCAGAAGATGCTTTAGGTTTATCTGCTCGTATTTTGACAGAACACCTTAACCTCTTTACGAACTTAACAGAAATCGCGATTGCGACAGATGTTATGAAGGAAGTAGATACAGCATCAGATGATCGAGTACTAGAACGTACCATCGAAGAATTGGATCTTTCTGTTCGTTCATATAACTGTTTGAAACGTGCCGGTATCAATACTGTGTATGATTTGACAGAAAAATCTGAACCAGAAATGATGAAGGTTCGTAACCTTGGACGTAAGAGTCTCGAAGAAGTTAAAGTTAAGCTTGCCGATTTAGGCCTTGGGCTAAAAAACGATAAATAGAGGAGGAATACATGGCTTACCGTAAACTAGGACGCACTAGCTCACAACGTAAAGCAATGCTTCGTGATTTGACTACAGATCTTATCATCAATGAAGCAATCGTAACAACTGAAGCACGTGCAAAAGAAATCCGTAAATCAGTTGAAAAAATGATTACTTTAGGTAAACGTGGTGACTTGCATGCACGTCGTCAAGCAGCTGCTTACGTACGTAACGAAGTTGCATCACAAAACTTTGATGAAGAAACTGGTAAATATTCAGAAACAACTGCACTTCAAAAATTGTTCTCTGAACTTGCACCACGTTATGCTGAGCGCAATGGTGGATATACTCGTATCCTTAAAACTGAACCACGCCGTGGGGATGCTGCGCCAATGGCAATTATCGAATTAGTATAAAATCATCAATTTTGTTGAGTGTTATGATGTTGGAAGGACTGAATGGTTCTTCTTAGTCTAGCTCTGGTCTGCCGCTAGGATTTATCCTAGCGGTAACACTCATCATATTGAGGTAAATGGTAGACGCTTGTTTACGAAATTGCTTTAATTTAAAACAATTTCGTAAGCAGGCGTTTTTTTGATATAATAGAAGAGTTATGACAGTAAAAGAAAAATCACAAGCACTCGCCCAGCAATTATTGGCAAAGCGTTACCTTGCCTCGCTAAAAGATAATCCAGAGCAGTACATTGGGGTTGAACTCGAATTTCCAATCGTAAATACAATGGGGAATAAAACGGATGTACTGGTTACAAAGGCTCTTTTTAAGCATCTGCAAGAAGTTGAAAAGTTTATTGCGATTAAAGAAGATGAAGATGGGAACCCAGTCCAGTTACAGCATAAAATAAACAAAGATCAAATTGTATTTGAGTTATCTTACAATACCATTGAATTTGCTTTTGAAAAGACTAAAACCATCCAAGAAGTCGAAAGACGGTTTCAACACTATTTAGGAATCATTCAACCATTCTTAAGAGAGAGGCAGCATCAAATAGAAGGAAAAGGCATCCATCCTTATTGGAGAATAAATGAAAATCAACCTGTAAAAATTGATCGTTATAAAATGCTGATTCAATTCTTACAACTGTCTGGACAAGATCCTAACCATCGATTCCATCATTATCCAGACTATGGAACCTTTATTTGTGGCAATCAAGTACAATTAGATGTTTCAAGAACGAATTACTTGGAAATAATTAATGCGATGAATAAGGTAGAGCCAGCAAAAGCATATCTGTTTGCTAATTCCATTTTCGATGGAGAAGACTGGGATACGAAGATCTCAAGAGATATTTTCTGGGAAGATTCCATGCATGGCTATTATCAGGAAAATATTGGTGTAAATCCTAAAGCGTTTATAAATGAACAGGACTTTCTAGAATATTTAGCGAAGACAGCCTTGTTTTATGTTTATCGTGAGAATGAAATCTTATATTTCGAGCCTATTAGAGTAGAGGATTATCTCGCAAAAGAAAAAATAGTAGCCTATCGCTTAGATAGAACTAGACAAGAAATAAAACCGCAAGAAGAGGACCTGAAGAATCATAGAAGCTACCATTTTCAAGATTTAACAACAAGAGGAACCATCGAATATAGAAGTGTTTGTACTCAACCATTAAATAAAACATTTGCACCAATTGCATTTCATGTCGGATTGCATCATAATATCAAAAAATTAGACGAGTATTTAGCTAAAAATATAGTTTTTGATTTTAGTAAAGAAAATCCGAAAGAATTAAGAAAGCAATATTCGAAAAAACAGTTAACTGAAAGTGAATTGGTGAAAATTAAACAATATTCGTTTGATCTGTTAAAAATATCAAAAAGAGGATTGATGGATCGTGGAAACCAAGAAGAGGTTTATCTCGAAGAAATCATAAAAGAGCTTGGGGAATGCTGATTTAACAGCATTTCCTTTTTTTAAATCAAAAAAACAACAAAAAAAATTAAAAAAATAGAAAAAAGATATTGACAAGGCGAAGTGGTCGTGATATACTAATATAGTTGTCGCGCGAGAGCGACAAAGACCTTTGAAAA
>NZ_JAKOGN010000016.1:0-32401 GCF_022240605.1 Streptococcus sp. DFI.7.26
TGGGACGACGAAATCGAATTCTAACGAATTACCGATTTCTGTCCCACTCTCTTCTGACTTAATAGCGTTTTTCTTTGGGCCAATCTTTCATTTCAGAAATAGCTGTAAAGAGGACATCTGTTGATGAATTGAGAGCTGTTTCACAAGAATCTTGGATGACACCAATAATGAAGCCCACGCTGACTACTTGCATAGCAATATCATTGTCGATACCAAAGAGGCTGCAGGCGACAGGAATCAAGAGGAGGGAGCCACCGGCTACTCCAGAAGCCCCACAGGCTGAAACAGCTGCTACGACACTGAGGACCAGGGCAGTCCCAAAATCGACCTGGATGCCTAAGGTGTTGACAGCAGCTAGGGTCAAGGTATTAATGGTAACGGCAGCTCCGGCCATATTAATAGTAGATCCTAGAGGGATAGAGACCGAGTAAGTATCAGGATTGAGACCCAGTTCCTTACAGAGCTTCATATTGACAGGGATGTTAGCAGCAGAGCTTCTAGTAAAGAAGGCGGTCAATCCACTGACTCGTAGACATTTGAAGACGAGCGGATAAGGATTTTTGCGAATCATGATGTAGACAAAAATCGGGTTGATGACTAGAGCGACGAAGAACATGGTGCCAACCAAGAGAAGTAAGAGGAGGCCATAGCTTTTAAGTCCATCAAATCCTTGTCCTGCAATCGTTGTATAGACCAAGCCAAGAATCCCAAATGGCGCAAGGTTAATGATCCATTCGACAATCTTGGAAGTGATATCTGCCAGGGTTTGAAGGAGGTCCTTGCTGTGCTCACTAGCTTCTCTCATAGCAACACCAAAGACGACAGCCCAGGATAGAATCCCGATATAATTAGCCTGAATAAGGGCATTGAGGGGATTGTCCACGATTTTTAAGAGAAGGTTGCTGATGACTTCCCCTAATCCATCGGGAGAAGTTCCTTCAGCACTAGTTCCTGTTAAAGAAATGGTAATAGGAAAGAGATAGTTCACCAGGACCGCTACCAAGGCTGCCGCAAAAGTTCCCAGGAGGTAGAGGACAATGACTGATTTCATATTGGTTTGGGTTCCCTTTTGGTGCTGGGAGAGGGCGTTAGCGACAAGGGCGAAGACTAGAAGAGGAGCAATAGCCCGCAAGCCTCCTACAAAGATTTCCCCTAACAGACCAATTGCAGATGCTTTAGGAAGCAACAGAGCTAAAAGGGCTCCAACGAAGATTCCGATTGCAATCCGCTTCATCAGGTTGGTTTTGTTCCAAGTTTGAATGAGTCGTTTGACCATAAGGACCTCCTTTATTGAAAGTTTACCGTCCATTATACGATAGTTAAGTTTGAAAATCAAGGTGAGCATAAGGGGAGGTTAGTGGTTATATAGCCTAAAATCTGATATAATCAAACCATTAGAAAAAGAAGAAGGAGATTGATAGAAGGTATGAAGAATATTTTTTCCCGCTATGTCAGTCAGTTTGATTGGACCAAGATCATGGATGAGTTAGTTTCGAAATTGATTTCCTTAGCTATTTTATTTATTTTATTTTTGCTTGCCAAAAAACTACTTCGTAGCATGGTGAAACGGATTTTAAAACCATCTCTGAACTATGTTGGACAAGATGACGCTCGTAAGAAAACTATTTTGCGTTTGGTAGAAAGTCTGTTAACTTACTGCCTTTATTTCATCCTCATTTACTGGATTCTTTCCATCCTCGGCTTGCCAGTCTCAAGTCTTTTGGCGGGTGCTGGAATTGCAGGAGTTGCCATTGGGATGGGAGCTCAAGGCTTCTTATCGGATTTGGTCAATGGCTTCTTTATTCTTCTGGAGCGCCAATTGGATGTTGGAGATACGGTGCGAGTGACCAATGGTCCGATTACCATCGCAGGGACAGTGTCGAGTGTCGGCATTCGGACGACCCAGGTGCGAGATGCAGATGGGACCTTGCATTTTATCCCTAATCGCAATATTATGGTTGTTAGCAATCTCTCGCGGGGCAACCAGCGCGTTTTAATTGATATGCCGATTTCTGCTCAAACTGATCTCGATAAGATTTATCAGATTTTCCAGCAAGTCAACGATGAACAAGCACAGAAACATCCAGAAATCTTAGATGGTCCAACGATTTTAGGTCCTCAAATTGAAAAGGGGACGGGTCGCTATTCCTTCCGCGTCGCCATGATGGTCCAGTCGGGAAGCCAAGTGGCCATCTACCATCTTTATTACAAACTCTATCATGATGCCCTCTTACAAAATGGGATAGAGATTCCAACCACTTTCTCTGTTACACCTTAATAAAAAAAGACCCATGGGTCTTTTTTTTTATTCTAAAATAAGCATGCCATCTTTGATAGCGAAAGGATCCTTCGGATTAATCCGATCGTAGAACATGACCCCATTGATGTGGTCGATTTCGTGTTGAACTACGATGGAGTTGTAGCCCTTGAGTTTGATACGGTGCTTTTCTCCCGTTTTGTCATAGTAGTCTACTGTTACACGTGCGTGACGGACCACATAACCAGGAACGTTGCGGTCTACAGAGAGGCATCCTTCCCCATCTCCAAGAGCCGCATCTTGGACTGAGTGGGAGACAATTTTAGGATTGTACATGACTTCTTGGATGGAGTAGGCTTCTTTTGGAGGATTTCCTTCTTCATCCTCTGGGTTTGGGACGAGAACGGCAATGATGCGCTTAGAAATGTCCAACTGAGGGGCAGCGAGTCCGACTCCTCCCCGAAGACCTAATTTTTCTGCCATGACAGGATCCTGTGAATGGTGCAAGAACTGCATCATTTTTTCCCCTAGGATAATCTCTTGATCTGACAGTGGGAAAGTGACCTCTTCAGCGATAGCACGTAAAGTTGGGTGGCCTTCGCGAATAATATCATTCATATCAATTAGATGGGCAGCTTTTGTAATGGTTTCAATTGCAGACATGTTCTCATTCACTCCTTTTTTCTAGAAACCATCATATCATAATTCCTTTTAGAATGAAAGTTTGCCAATTGATTGAGGGGTGCTAATGGACTAGACGGACTGTAAACTAGAAAAGGAAAGAATCCTAGTCTGGTTCATGGTATAATGATAAGAAGAATGAAGGAGGCAAGCATGCGTCTAGATAAATATTTGGTGGACTGTGGAGTGGGAAGCCGGACAGAAGTCAAGCAAGTTCTCAAGCAAAAAAAGATTCAGGTCAATGGAAAGGTGGAAACCTCTGCCAAGATTCATATTGATCCAGATAAAGATCAAGTGACCTATTTAGGAGAAAGTTTATTCCATGAAGAGTTTGTTTACTATCTGCTCAATAAACCCAAAGGGGTCATTTCAGCAACGGAAGATGACCACCATCAAACAGTCTTAGATTTGTTAGATGACACGGCCAGACACAAGGAAGTCTTTCCTGTCGGACGGCTAGATATTGATACCCATGGCTTACTCCTCTTGACCAATAATGGTAAGTTGGCTCATGCCATGCTATCGCCTAAGAAACATGTGGACAAGGTCTACCGTGCCCAAGTAGCTGGCATCATGACCCAGGAAGATGTCGTCCGCTTCAAATCAGGAATAGAATTGAAGGATTTCACCACCCTGCCAGCTGAGTTAGAAATTTTAGAAGTTGATCGAGAAGCCGAGACTTGCTTGGTTCAGATCCGCATCGCAGAAGGCAAATTTCACCAGGTCAAGCGCATGGTTGCAGCCTGTGGCAAAGAAGTCACCGATCTCGAGCGGATTTCCATGGGGCCATTGAGCTTGGATCCTAGTCTCGAATTAGGGGAGTGGCGTAGATTGACAGCAGAAGAAATAAAGCTCTTAACTGACTTTCGGGTCAACCTATAATGAGAAGTCATTGTAGTCTTGGGTTTGAAGAACTCTGTTGGAAAAAGCAGAAGTGTTTGACAGAAAGATGAAATCTTGGTAGAATGAATAGGTCGAATAGACAACTAACTCTTTCTTGGTAGCAGGCTATGCCAAACCTGCCACTCGGATAGAGCATAAAGAAAAGGAGCTTATCATGGCAATCTCAAAAGAGAAAAAAAATGAAATCATTGCACAATACGCACGTCACGAAGGTGACACTGGTTCAGTAGAAGTACAAGTTGCTGTCCTTACTTGGGAAATCAACCACTTGAACGACCACATCAAACAACACAAAAAAGACCACGCTACTTACCGTGGTTTGATGAAGAAAATCGGTCGCCGTCGTAACTTGTTGGCTTACCTTCGTAAGAACGACGTTAACCGTTACCGTGAGTTGATCAACTCTCTTGGACTTCGTCGTTAATCATGATGCTAAGGGCGCCAAAAATCCGTATGAAAATAGGGAAACGACACAGTGTTCGATGAACACAAGGAGTTTCATCTTTTTCACTAGGATTTTAGCCCGAGCTCAAAACAGCTCTCTAAATTCAGAGGGCTGTTATTTTTTGCCAAGTGCTTAGGCCGTGTTCAATTGAATACAAAAAAGTTAAGTTACTCTATTGTAGAGTAGCTTTTCTTTTTCACTAGAATTATAGTATAATCTTCGGCTACGGTTCCTAGCATCGTAAGGTAAAATAGACCAGATTTATCTCCCTTCGGGGAGATTTTTTGTTTTCAGAAGAAATCTAGTACAATCTTCGGTTCGTCGCCTTGTCTAGAAACGTTTTATACAGCAAGAATGGAGCCCTCTGAATTCAGAGGTTTTTTTATCTTTTTTCGAACAAGATTCATGATTCTGAGTAAGTCGTTTTGTTTGACAGATGTAATTAACAGAGTTACAATAGACACATCTTAAGAAATAGAGGTTATCGATATGATTGATATTACATATCTAGATAGTGCAAAACAAGAAAGAGTCATGCATTTTGATTCCTATGAAGAATTTGAACGCTCCCAACAGACCTGCTTGATCGGTGTAGCGGATTACTATCCCGTACAAAAATTGACCTATAATGGGCACGAACTCGATTACCATGGAACTTACGGAGATGTCTTCTTCTATTTGATGAAGCAAGACCTCGATCAATACAAAAACTAAAGGAGAAAAACAATGGCAAAAGCAATTACAGACGCAACATTTGAAGCAGAAACGAAAGAAGGATTGGTCTTAGTAGACTTCTGGGCGACCTGGTGTGGTCCATGTCGTATGCAAGGACCAATCTTGGATAAATTGTCTGAAGAACTTTCAGAAGATGTTTTAAAAATCGTTAAAATGGACGTTGACGAAAATCCAAATACAGCGCGTGCTTTCGGCATTATGTCTATCCCTACTCTTCTTTTCAAAAAAGATGGACAAGTGGTTAAACAAGTTGCTGGTGTTCACACTGCAGAACAAATCAAGGCTATTGTGGCTGAGTTGGGTTAAAAGCATAAGCACTCCCATTAATAAAATGGGAGTGCTTTTTTATATGATAAATTGCAAGAATAAGTGCAACAGTTAGTATTGAAAAGACTGAATGGCCTCTTTCAACTCATCTTGTAAAAAGTCTCTCTGATCAAGTTGAATATAGACTTCTAACAGACAGGATCTAAGGTTGGAAAATTTATAAAAATCTTCCCTTTCTTCTATTGGAAAGTCAAGCGTTTTTATCCAAGAAGCTACTTGTTCTTGCTCGATTTTCCCTTGCAAAATAGGTTCATAGAGCACTCTAGCTAAACGCCAGTCCTCATCATCGGTAAAACGAATTGAAATTCTTCTAAAGACTTGGCCAAGTATGTTCAGTCCTTCATGAACTTTGTCATTAGGAAAGTCCGGATGACAAACTACTTCTGTCAAAAGATCAGCTCCATGCGCAAAAGCGTGAACCCAGCCATACTGGCTGGAAAAACCTGTTGTATCCTTTTCTTTTAAAAGATAGTGTAAGCCTTGATCCAGTAAAATATATCTTATATCAGCTTTTAATCTTTGATAAAAAATCGATTGTTGGTTGGCATCTGCAGACAAGAGATTGGCATAAATAAGCGCTCTAAAAGAACGATCAAGTGTCGATAGCCCAATCTTGTCAATCTCTTTTTCTACTCCTTCATCGGATAAAATCGTCTCAGCAATGAAAAGAAATTGTTCTTGTGTAAAGAGTTCTTCTTGAATCCCTCTAGCCAAGCTTGTAAAAACAAGATTATCGCGAATTTCTGGTGAAGGGTCTCCTAAATGTTCCAACAACCACTGGATTTCTTCTAGACGATAGCTTGGTTTTTCTTCTGTTACTTTACTTTGTAATTCTTGATACATCCCTAGCACCTCTGCATTTTTACTAGCTTATTTTAGAGTTAGCTGTAGAGGAGTTTATTCTCCCAATTCTGCACTATAGGCAATAATTTGATCAACCGTGTCTGAAAGGAATTGGATGGTATCGCGAAGTGGTTTGTCAGTCGAGATATCTGCTCCGATGATCATGGCTGACTCAAGTGGGGTCTTGCTACCGCCTGATTTGAGGAGGTCCAGCCAATCTTTGGCTCCATTTTCGGAGTTCTTCAAATGCAGGTAACCCGCTGTTGAGATAACCAAGCCAGCTGAGTAGGTGTAGCTGTAAAGCCCCATGTAGTAGTGGCTTTGACGCATCCAGGTCAAGGCTGCATCGTCATCGATTTCAACGGCGTCGCCCCAGAATTCGGTTAAGACTTCCTTCATGATGCTGTTGAGCTTGCTAGCGCCGAAGGTACCACCTTCTTCGATCAAGGTGTAGACCTTGCGTTGGAAGGCTGCTTCCAGCAAGTGAGTGATGAAGTTGTGGAAGTAGGTATCTGTCAATCGGTGAGCTAGGGCAAAGCGTTTTTGACGAGGATCGTCAAACTGGTGTTCCAAGTAGTCGCTGAGGAGGAGCTCGTTAAAGGTAGAAGGAGCTTCCACATAGTAGGTCGACATGTGGGCGTTGAAGTAGCTTTGGTTGTTATCTGAGAAGATGAATTGACCAGAGTGTCCAATCTCGTGGATCAGGGTATAAACATCGCTCATTCGTCCTGTCCAACTCATCAGGACATAAGGATGGACGCGATAAGGGTCAGCCGCATATCCACCGGAATCCTTGCCTTCATTGGCCGCAAAGTCGACCCAACGTTCGGTTTGGTAGAGGGCGATTTCGCGGGAGTATTCTTCGCCAAGAGGTGCCACAGATTTCATGACCAAGTCATAAGCGTCATCAATAGTAACATCTGGGTTGAGCGCACTGTCCAAATCCAACTTCCAATCAGCAAAGGTCATTTTCTCAAGACCATTGACCTTGGCTACGTGTTTGAGGAATTTTTGAGCGACTGGAGCGAAATCCTTCATGATCAGGTCAATCTGACGGTCAAACATAGAGCGATCCACTTCCTGCTCAGCCAAGAGATAGTCAAAGACCGAGTCATAGCCTCGCATATCTGCGATCAGTTTTTCGGACTTAACTTGGGCTAGATAGGTAGCAGCAGCCGTGTTTTGATGCTTACGAAGACCTTCTGAGAAGGAACGAAAGGCTTTTTCACGGACTTCCGCATTCTCATGGTTTTGGTAGAAGTTTTCATAGGTGACAAAGCTATTCTTGTAGACTTTTCCATCCACTTCAAAATCAGCCATTTCAAAGTCACCCGCTCGCATCTTGGTATAGATGTCTTGTGGTCCGTAGAAGACTTCACCCAGGTTGGTCAAAGTTTTTTCCACATCAGCTCCCAAGTAGTGGGCTTTTTTGATTTTAGCCTGACGAATGGCATAAGTGAGGTGAGGGAGTTGCCCGAGGCGTTCGAGGACTTCTTCATCCGCTTCTACCAAAGCATCGTCAAAGAAGGAAAGTTCAACGCTCGCCCAAGTTTCGAAATCCATCCCTGCTTGGGCAATTTCCGCAAAAGCTTCATCGCCAAAGTCAGTCGTTTGTGGCATAAAGCTGTAGTTACCAATGTGGCTGAGTTGAATCTGAATTTGTTCAAAGACCGCAAAGGCAGCTTCAAAGTCTTCAAAAGTGTGGAGCTTACCCTTGTAGTTGCGGACAAATTCATTGATTTCTTCACGCGTCTTTTCGATGGCACGCAAGAAGTCTTCCTGGTCTTGATAGAGGGCTGTGAGGTCCCAGAGTTCGTTCTCAGGAAATTCAGAACGTTTTTTTAATTCCATAGTGTTCTCCTTTTGATCAAATAACTATATTCAGTATAGCAGAAAATAGGGGAGAATGATAGGCGAAAGGAGAACTTATCAAAGCTAGCTGGATCCAATCAGAAGCCAAGGATTTTCTATCTTTTTTACCTTCTTTTGGTATAATAAAGTGGAGAAAGTTTTAGGGAGTATACGATGAAGAAATTCTATAAAGTTAGCTTGGCAGCGATGACCTTGCTAACCTTGGTGGCATGTGGACCTAAGCGACGTCCTCGGACGCAACCCTCTACAGCTCAAAGTGAAGTAACAGATGGAAAAAGTTCCAAGAAAGCATCGTCTGGGCATGAGTACTATCAAACGGTTCTTGAACGTTATCAGGCCTACTCTAGGGCTATCGAAGCAGGTGATAGTGCAGGTCTAGAGACCAAACTGAAAGAAATAGATCCTCAATCGGATGAGTATGCCTATGCCATGTATCTTCAAACTCTGGGTAGTAAACCTAACCTTTCCTATTTTTATACAGATTTGGATAAGGATGGGCGGGACGAACTCTTGATTGGGAATGGCCAAACAGTCTCAGCAATCTACTATCTGAAAGGCCAGCAACCAGAATTACTCCATACAGCTTTTGTAGCTTCCTCTGG
Organism: Streptococcus sp. DFI.7.26; assembly: GCF_022240605.1. NCBI lineage: Bacteria > Bacillati > Bacillota > Bacilli > Lactobacillales > Streptococcaceae > Streptococcus > Streptococcus sp. DFI.7.26. The sequence continues at coordinate 8,666 of NZ_JAKOGN010000016.1, forward strand.
TGGCTCTCGTTCAGGTTTTCAAATTTTTGAGGATGGCTCGGTCATCTATGCTAGCTTTTCGTCTCTTCAACCAGAAGTAGATTTGATCCATTACAAGTTCCAAAAAGGGAAACTGGAAACTGTCAATAAGATCCAAATTAAAAATGGGGACGGTCAGAAGCCAGAAAAAACCTTAGGGATTACAGCAAAAGAATTGGATCAAGCAAAATTTGGATGGAAAGAACTAGAGACCGGAAAGAAGGCGACCAGCCAAGCAAGTACCTCAGAGCAGCAAACAAGTAGTTTCCAAGTCCGTGTAGCAGTTTCAGATCTTCGAATTCGTAAAGAAGCATCGATCAAGGGGGAAGAAGTTGGAATGATCCCGCAAGGTGTTTACACGATAACTGAGACGGTTACAGCTGACGGTTATACCTGGGGCAAGCTCCAATCTGGCCAAGGCTGGATCGCGCTTGAATTTACGACGAGAGTGGAAGGTTCTAATACAACTACTTCGAATAAGGAAAGTAGTGGGATGAATATTCAAGAGATTCAGAACGGAGATTTTTCAAGTATTGCGGGGACTTGGCGAAATGGCTTGGGATGGACTTTGGAATTTGATAAAGATGGCTTGACTGGAAATCAATTTTTTACAGATGGTAGTGGGGTCGTTAATAACATTTATCCTGATCATGGCTATATTTCTGGAGCTATCCACAGTTCAAAACCGAATACAGCTGGGGGAGCAGCAATTTCGTTTTTACCAGCAGGAACATCTATCAAACTAGATAGTAACCAGAATAGTGATCCGTCGGATACTAAAAAAGATCGAATTTGGACTGGGCAGCAGTACATTTGGACCCCAGAGTCCTTCTTCTATCGTGTGGATTAATAGAATAGTCGTTCACCTACAAAATACGCTGTTGTTTAGTCAGTAGAGATTGCATGGAGACTTTTAAATAGATAGCACCTATATCTAGCTCTAGAATTTTAAAATAAGTGGAAATCAAATATTCCTCGAAAAAGGCTTTTAAAGCCTTTTTCTTTTGGGCTTGAATATGGTAAAATAAAGGTTATACGTGCTTGGATACAAAGATGAGGATATAACATACAGAAAGGCTGTTGAAATCCCTATCTAGTTGAGTTGCTTAACGGCTTAGTATCTTGATAGTTGAACACGGGCTAAATCCCTAGTGAAAAAGATAGATTTCCTAGTGTGCGTGGCACACTGCGTCAATCTCCTATTTTCATACGGGATTCTTCACGCCCTTTGTATCCTGATTTTTGTAGGCAAGTCGTATAATTTTATCAATCCAAAGGGGATTACAATGACAAAACAAGTGTTTCAAACGACTTTTGCGGGTCGTGAGTTGATCGTAGAGACTGGTCAGGTTGCCAAGCAAGCCAATGGCTCTGTTGTCGTGCGTTATGGGGAGTCAACTGTCTTGACTGCTGCCGTTATGTCTAAGAAGATGGCAACTGGGGATTTCTTCCCACTTCAAGTCAACTACGAAGAAAAAATGTATGCAGCTGGGAAGTTTCCTGGTGGCTTTATGAAACGGGAAGGACGTCCGTCTACAGATGCGACTTTGACAGCGCGTTTGATTGACCGTCCAATCCGTCCAATGTTTGCGGAAGGCTTCCGTAACGAAGTGCAAGTCATCAATACGGTTCTTTCTTACGATGAAAATGCCTCTGCACCAATGGCAGCCATGTTTGGTTCATCCTTGGCCCTTTCTATCTCAGATATTCCGTTTGACGGACCAATCGCTGGGGTACAGGTGGGTTATGTCGACGGGGAAATCATCATCAACCCAACGCAAGAACAAGCCGAGCGCTCTCTTCTTGAATTGACAGTAGCCGGTACGAAACACGCCATCAACATGGTAGAGTCTGGTGCCAAAGAATTGTCAGAAGAAATCATGTTGGAAGCTCTTTTGAAAGGGCACGAAGCTGTTAAAGAATTGATTGCCTTCCAAGAAGAAATCGTAGCAGCAGCTGGGAAAGAAAAAGCAGAAGTGGAATTGCTTCATGTAGATGCTGACTTGCAAGCTGAAATCATCGCAGCCTACAACAGCGACCTTCAAAAAGCGGTTCAAGTAGAAGAAAAATTAGCTCGTGAAGCTGCAACTCAAGCAGTAAAAGACCAAGTAACAGCAGTCTACGAAGAAAAATATGCAGATCACGAAGAATTTGACCGGATTATGCGGGATGTAGCTGAAATCTTGGAACAAATGGAACACGCAGAAGTGCGTCGTTTGATCACAGAAGACAAGGTTCGTCCTGATGGTCGTAAGGTCGATGAAATCCGTCCTTTGGATGCGGTTGTTGACTTCGTTCCCCGTGTGCACGGTTCAGGTCTCTTTACTCGTGGACAAACTCAGGCTCTTTCTACCTTGACTTTGGCGCCAATGGGTGAAACTCAAATCATCGATGGTTTGGATCCAGAGTACAAGAAACGCTTTATGCACCACTATAACTTCCCACAATACTCTGTAGGTGAAACAGGTCGTTACGGTGCGCCTGGTCGTCGTGAGATTGGTCACGGTGCTCTTGGCGAGCGTGCTCTTGCTCAAGTATTGCCAAGCTTGGAAGAATTCCCATATGCGATCCGTTTGGTAGCAGAAGTTTTGGAATCAAACGGTTCTTCATCTCAAGCCTCTATCTGTGCGGGAACGCTTGCCCTTATGGCTGGTGGTGTGCCAATCAAGGCGCCAGTAGCAGGGATTGCTATGGGACTGATTTCAGATGGGAACAACTACACAGTATTGACAGATATCCAAGGTTTAGAAGACCACTTTGGAGATATGGACTTTAAGGTTGCAGGTACGCGTGACGGGATTACAGCCCTTCAAATGGATATCAAGATTCAAGGGATCACTGCTGAAATCTTGACTGAGGCTTTGGCTCAAGCCAAGAAAGCCCGTTTTGAAATCCTTGATGTGATCGAAGCAACGATTCCAGAAGTTCGTCCAGAATTGGCTCCAACTGCTCCGAAAATTGATACCATCAAGATTGATGTGGACAAGATTAAGATTGTCATCGGTAAGGGTGGAGAAACCATCGATAAGATCATCGCTGAAACAGGCGTTAAGATTGATATCGACGAAGAAGGTAACGTATCGATCTACTCGAGCGACCAAGCGGCCATTAACCGTGCTAAAGAAATCATTGCTGGTTTGGTTCGTGAAGCGAAAGTGGACGAAGTCTACCATGCCAAAGTTGTTCGTATCGAGAAATTTGGTGCCTTTGTCAACCTCTTTGACAAGACAGATGCCCTCGTACACATCTCTGAAATGGCTTGGACTCGTACCAACCGTGTCGAAGACTTGGTAGCCATCGGTGATGAAGTGGATGTGAAGATTATCAAGATTGACGAAAAAGGTCGTGTCGATGCTTCTATGAAGGCCCTCTTGCCTCGTCCTCCAAAACCAGAACATGCAGAAGACAAAGGGGATAAGGGTCATCGTCATGGCGATCGTCCTCGTCACCACAACAAAGATTATAAACCTAGAAAAGACTTTACCAAAGATCCAGGTGAAGCAACGAATGAATAAGCATTTAAAAGAAAGGAGCACGGTATGGGATGGTGGCGTGAAACCATTGATATTGTAAAAGAAAATGACCCAGCAGCACGTACCTCGCTGGAGGTCCTCTTGACCTATCCAGGCGTCAAAGCGTTAGCTGCTCACCGTGTTTCTCACTTTTTGTGGAATCATGGCTTTAAGCTTCTAGCTCGGATGCACAGTCAGTTCTGGCGGTTTTGGACCCAGATCGAAATCCATCCAGGTGCGACCATTGCTTCGGGTGTCTTTATCGACCATGGAGCGGGCCTTGTTATTGGGGAAACAGCTATTGTTGAAAAAGGCGTTATGCTCTACCACGGGGTGACGCTCGGTGGAACTGGAAAGGATACAGGGAAGCGCCATCCAACGGTTCGTGAGGGAGCGTTGGTCTCCGCTCATGCTCAGGTCATCGGTCCGATTGAGATTGGGACCAAGGCCAAAGTCGGGGCAGGAGCCGTCGTCGTCTCCGATGTACCGAGTGATGTGACTGTTGTCGGAGTCCCTGCCAAGATTGTTCGTGTTCACGGTAAGAAGGATGAGCCAATCATTCACCAGGAGGAAGAAAAGCGTGAATACTACGTGAATAAGATGGAGCACGCCAAGGAAGCCAGCCATCATTCATCAAGTCTTTAGAAAAGGTTGGCAAAGTTATCGAAGTGAAATATGACAGGAGGAACCGACCTGTCATATTTATCAGATGCTATTTTGAACCAGGTAGTCCTTGAACTGAAAGAAGGCTTGGAGTCAATTTCGCAAGAGTAAAGTCTATCAGTTCTTCTACACAGCTGACTATGTGGATCATCATAACCGAACCTGGGATACCCGCCATGAAGAGCGGACAGCTGATGCCATGACTTTTTTCACTATCGCTTTGACAATAGCAAAAGAACTAGAAAGGTAACTACAAGAATGGCAGTTTATTTTTACGGCTGTATCACCATGGATGGCTACTTGGCAGACAGCCAGCACAGGATAGACTGGCTGCATCAGCTTGCTTCTGTAGAGGATACAGGCTATGATGACTTTTACAGGCAAATGGATATCACCATCATGGGCAAGCGGACCTTTGAGGAAATCCAAGATTTGCAAGATGTAGAGAGTTTTTATCAAACTACGGAAAACTATGTCTTTACGCATGATAGGCACCTGCCTGTCAGCAATTACCAGCCAGTAGCTGGGGATGTGGTGGACTTTGTTCGCCAGATTGACAAAGGCAAAAATGTCTTTGTGATAGGTGGTAATTCCTTGGTAGGACCGCTCTTGGATGCGGATCTTTTCGACCACCTCATTATTCAGATAGCGCCCCTTATCCTAGGAAAGGGGGTTCCCCTCTTTACCCAAGAGGAAGGGCAGCGCTTTTACCAACTGGATAGCCTCAGACAATTTGGCCCTTTTGCAGAGCTGGTTTTCAGCCGAAAAAATCAGAAATAGAGAAGGGAGTGGACCGCATGATTAAAATTTATGACACCATGTCTCGTGATTTGCGAGAATTTGTCCCAATCGAAGAAGGAAAGGTCCGCATGTATGTTTGTGGGCCAACAGTTTACAACTATATCCACGTTGGGAATGCCCGTTCAACGGTAGCTTTTGACACGATTCGTCGCTATTTTGAGTATCGTGGCTACGAGGTTAACTACATTTCCAACTTTACAGATGTGGATGATAAGATTATCAACCGTGCTAAAGAAGAAGGCATTACTCCTCAGGAAGTGGCAGACAAGTACATTGCGGCCTTTCGTGAGGATGTGACGGCTCTCGGGGTCAAACCTGCAACCCGCCACCCTCGTGTGGTCGAGTTTATGGACGACATCATTCGCTTTGTCGCTGATTTGATCGAAAAAGGCTATGCCTACGAGAGCCAAGGGGATGTTTATTTCCGTGTGGAAAAATCCCACAACTATGCTAAATTAGCCAACAAAACTCTAGAAGACTTGGAGCTAGGCGCTTCTGGTCGGACAGATGAGGAAACTGCTCGCAAGGAAAATCCAGTCGACTTTGCCCTTTGGAAAGCTGCGAAGCCGGGTGAAGTTTCTTGGGATAGCCCTTGGGGACCTGGTCGTCCGGGTTGGCATATCGAGTGTTCGGTCATGTCAACGGGGATTTTAGGGGATACTATTGATATACACGGTGGTGGAGCTGACCTTGAGTTTCCACACCATACCAATGAGATTGCCCAGTCTGAAGCCAAAACAGGCAAAACTTTTGCCAACTACTGGATGCACAATGGCTTTGTCAATATCGACAATGTCAAGATGTCCAAGTCCTTAGGCAACTTTATCACTGTGCATGATGCATTGAAGACCATCGACGGCCAAGTCCTTCGCTTCTTCTTTGCGACCCAGCACTACCGCAAGCCCATTAACTTCACAGAAAAAGCGGTACGCGATGCGGAGACCAACCTCAAGTATTTGAAAAATACCTATGAGCAACCGTTCACAGGAGAAGTGGATCCAGCAGAATTGCAAGGCTTTGTGGACAAGTTTATCGCGGCGATGGATGAAGATATCAATGCAGCGAACGGAATTACTGTCGTCTTTGAATTGGCCAAATGGATCAATTCGGGTCACTACGACCAAGACGTCAAGGATGCCTTGGCAAAGATGTTAGAAGTCTTTGGAGTGGTCTTTGTTGAAGAAGTTTTGGATGCGGATATTGAAGCCTTGATCGCTGAACGTCAGGAAGCGCGGGCTAAGAAAGATTTTGCGCGAGCAGATGCCATTCGCGATGAATTGGCTACGCAAGGAATCAAGCTCTTGGATACAAAAGAAGGTGTAAGGTGGACACGTGATTGATGTCAATCTGATTAACGGCATAGCCCTTGCCTTTGAAGGGGATGCGGTCTATTCCATGTATATTCGCAGGCACCTAATTTTTCAAGGGATGACCAAGCCCAATAAGCTTCACCAGACTGCAACCCGCTACGTCTCTGCTAGAGCTCAGGCTAGCTTGATTGAAAGCATGCTGGAGCAAGAAATTCTGACAGAAAAAGAGTTGGAGATCTACAAGCGCGGTCGTAATACCAATAGCCATACCAAGGCTAAAAATGCCGACGTCGTGACCTATCGCATGTCGACAGGCTTTGAAGCGGTCATGGGTTACTTGCACTTGACAGATGAAATCAACCGCTTAGAGGAATTAGTAGCTTGGTGTATCCAAAAAGTGGAAGAAGGGATAAAGTAGTGAAAGATATCAGAGAGTGGTTCCCTCATGCTGAGGTGACGGATCAACCGACACCACCAGCTGGTTTTGTAGCCATCCCTCTTCAGGCCCAGCAATGGTTGCAACTGAAAGAAGAGGAGTTGACGGAGAGAGAAAAGCAATTGATTGCCTGGTTGGGCAGTGAGGAAGATCTTGCTCCCAATCCTTGGTACCAATACTTGATTGATGGAAAGGGAGAAGCCCCTCAAGTCATCAAAAAAATGCAACTTGTCTATTGCCACCTCTCACATTCGACAGCGGAAGGAACAGCTTCCTGGTTAGAGATGATGCAGACACTCTTGCCCAACTTTCGAGCAGTCTTGCAGCTGAGTGGACAGGACTATGTACTCATTCTGGACCAAGAGCAATCGCTACCTGTAGCTACTATCTTAAAAGATACCGTATCTGCTATGGAGTATGACTTTAATCTTCGCTTATCCATCATGGTGGGGCAGGTATGGACCGAGCCTAAGGATTGGAGACTGTCTTCAGTCATTCGAGCAGAACGAAAAGTCTTTAGAGGCTGGATCCGAGAAGGGCATCAAGGTGTTTACCACTTTTCTCAACTCTATCTGTGGGGAATCGAACAGGAAGATTTGGACCTACATCCTATCAAAGAACGCTTGCGTCAGTTGATTGCGAGTCAAGATCAGTTGCAAGACATCATTGTTGCACTTTGGGACAATGGAGCAGTTGTGACCAAGGCGGCCCAGCAACTCTATCTCCATCGCAATTCCCTTCAATACAAGATGGATAAATGGGAGGAGCTAACGGGTCTCCAGTTAAAAAATCTGACAGATCTAGCCCTTTGTTACCATTTGGTCTTACAAGATGTGATGTAAGGGAATCAATCCAGAGTTTTGTGCAACTTGCACAAAACTCTTTTTCTTTTTTGTGAGACCTGCCATAGATTTATAAAGCGTTTTCATTTACAATAGAACTATAAACATCAAAGGAGTACCATCATGGTAGAATTAAATCTTAAAAATATTTACAAAAAATATCCAAACAGCGAACACTATTCAGTTGAAGACTTCAACTTGGATATCAAAGACAAAGAATTTATCGTTTTCGTAGGTCCTTCAGGATGTGGTAAATCAACGACTCTTCGTATGATCGCTGGTCTTGAAGATATCACAGAAGGTGAGTGTTCAATCGATGGCACTGTTGTAAACAACGTGGCACCTAAAGACCGTGATATCGCCATGGTATTCCAAAACTACGCTCTTTACCCACACATGACTGTGTACGATAACATGGCATTTGGTTTGAAATTGCGTAAATACAGCAAGGAAGATATCGACAAACGTGTACAAGAAGCAGCTGAAATCCTTGGCTTGAAAGAATTCTTGGATCGTAAACCAGCTGACCTTTCTGGTGGTCAACGTCAACGTGTGGCCATGGGACGTGCCATTGTCCGTGATGCAAAAGTATTCTTGATGGACGAACCTTTGTCAAACTTGGATGCAAAATTGCGTGTATCAATGCGTGCTGAAATCGCGAAAATCCACCGTCGTATCGGTGCTACAACCATCTACGTAACTCACGACCAAACAGAAGCGATGACATTGGCAGATCGTATCGTTATCATGTCAGCTACTAAAAACCCAGCTGGTACTGGTACAATTGGACGTGTGGAACAAATTGGTTCTCCGCAAGAAGTGTACAAAAACCCAGTTAACAAATTCGTAGCTGGATTCATCGGAAGCCCTGCCATGAACTTCATTAACGTGAAGTTGGAAGGTGGACACATCGTTGCCAATGGATTGAATTTGAAAGTTCCAGAAGGTGCTTTGAAAGTCTTGAAAGAAAAAGGCTATGATGGTAAAGAATTGATCTTTGGTATCCGTCCAGAAGACGTGAATACAGAAGCTGCTTTCCTTGAAACTTTCCCAGAATCAGTCGTGAAAGCAACCATCTCAGTGTCTGAGTTGCTCGGTTCTGAATCTCACTTGTACTGCCAAGTTGGTGACAACGAATTTATCGCAAAAGTAGATGCGCGTGACTACCTTGGAACTGGTGAAACAATCGAACTTGGATTTGACTTGAACAAAGCTCACTTCTTCGATAAAGAAACTGAAAAAACAGTATACTAATACCTACTGACACTATGGAGACTGAGAGGATTTGTCTCGGTCTCTTTCATTTAAGGAGACAAGACATGGAAAAAGATTGGTGGAAGGGGAAGGTCGCTTACCAGATTTACCCAAAAAGCTTCAAAGACAGCAATGGAGATGGTGTTGGTGATTTAAAAGGAATCACGGAAAAACTCGATTACCTTCAACAGTTGGGGATTGATATTCTCTGGTTATCGCCTGTTTACAAGAGCCCTTTTATTGATCAGGGATATGATATTTCCGATTATTATGCCATTGACCCGCTTTTTGGGAGCATGGAAGATATGGAAGAGTTGATTGCGGAAGGTAAGAAGCGAGGAATTTCTATCATTATGGACTTGGTGGTTAACCATTGCTCCAGTCATCACGAGTGGTTCCAAAAGGCTTTAGCGGATCCAGATGGCCCTTATGCGGATTACTTTTATTTTATCGAAAGTGACAAAGAACCCAACAACTGGGAAAGTTACTTTGGGGGCAGTGTTTGGGAGCCGGTTCCTGGCACCAACAAATACTATCTTCATTCTTTCCACAAGGATCAGCCAGATCTCAATTGGCAAAACCCTGTCTTGCGCGAAGAAATTTACAGGATGATCAATTGGTGGTTGGACAAGGGAATCGCGGGCTTCCGGATCGATGCTATTATCAATATCAAAAAAGATCTAGAATGGCGTTCGCTTCCGTCTGATCGCGAAAATGGCTTGGTCCCAGTACTGGAGTCTCTAGTGAATGCCCAATCGATTGAACCTTTCTTGCAAGAGTTAAAGGAGCGAACCTTTGCCAAGTACAATGCTTTCACTGTAGGAGAAGTTTTCAATGAAACCGATGAAGAATTGCATTTCTTCATTGGAAAAGACAGTGTCTTTTCTTCTATCTTTGACTTCAAGCAAACTTGCTTGGGGCAGGAAGGAAAGGGCTGGTTTGACCATACTCTTCCAACAGCGGAAGAACTCAAGGAAAGTATTTTCCAAGCGCATGAGCGCGCAGATAGAATTGGTGTTCTCTCGACCATCATCGAAAACCACGACGAACCTCGTGGGGTGTCCCATTATATCGCAGAAGGTCCAGTAAACGACCCCAGTAAAAAAGCCCTGGGAACCATTCAGGTTTTGCGCAAGGGAATTCCGTTTATCTATCAAGGTCAAGAAATTGGAATGGAGAACCAAGTCTTTGAATCAGTGGAAGACTTTGATGATATCGCGACCATCAATGGCTACCACGTTGCTAAAGAAGCTGGTTTGAGTGAGGAAGAAGCCTTAGCAGTGATTGCCAACTACAGCCGGGATAATGCGCGGACACCGATGCAGTGGACAAGAGAGCCAGGTCTGGGCTTTAGCGATGGACCAGCCTGGTTGATCAGTTCCAAACCAGATTATTCTATTAATGTAGAGGACCAGGAAAAAGATCCAGACTCCATCTTGAATTATTACCGCCAGTTAACGGCCTTGTATCGCCATCCCCTCTATGGAAATACCATCCGGTTTGGAGATATGATCCCAGCTTATCGGGAACGTGAGAATATCATCGCCTTCGAACGCCGTGGGGACAAGCGTCTCTTGGTAATCAGCAATTTCCAAAATCGCCAGGCTACTTTGGAGTTGACAGCTCCGATTAAAACGGTCGTTTTAAATAATACCGCAGGGTTGTTCCAAGAAGGAGACCAGGTATTAGAATTGGCCCCTTACCAAACCATCGTGCTGGAATTGGTGGCATAAAAAGAACCTTCGCATCTGCGAAGGTTCTTTTCATGCCATCCAAGTCTAAACCTGGAACTTATTCAACTTCTTTCTTTTTCAAGAGGAGCATGCCTCCGCTAACGGCTAGCAAGAAGCTTGAAAGAACAAAGTGTCCGGTTGAGTGATCTCCAGTTTGTGGCAGTTGCGCCTTGACTGGATTTTCTTGGAATCTTTGTCCCACTTGGTAGCTCAAGGTTTGCGCGCTTTCTTCAGCTTCAGCTGCGGTTTCTTTTTGTGGAAGGAGAACTTTAGTAGTGTCCTTCTTAGCCAAGATTGGCTGTGGAGTGGTTGTTTGGTTATGAATTGGAACCACCACCTGATTTGGTTCTTTGGCTGGTACGTAATCCATCAAGCTTGCTAACTTGCTACCAAAGATCGCGTTGGTTACCCAGCGGAAGAAGTGGACAGGGTGTTGGCGATTGGTTGGATTTCCGGCATAGACAAAGAGTGGTTGCCCAAGAAGTTCTCCAGAGATGGCCATGACCTTATTGGCTAGGACTTCATTTTTTGGCCACCAGCCAGCAATGTAGTAGTCGCTTGAAGCGATGCTCATCAAGGTCTTGAAGTTGCTTGGAACTTTTTCAATCCAGTTTCCTGAGTTGGAGTAGAAGAGGGCGTTCTTCTTGTAACCGCTGGTCAGTGGATCTTGGTCATCAATGATGGCCTTCATCAAGCCCTCGTAGTCACTGCCACCTTTAAGTTTTTCAGCATCAAAACCTGTAAGAACTCCCAATTTTTCCAGTTTCTGCATGGCTTCCCCTCCGATGACGAGAGTTGGTTTCTTGCCGAAGATGGAGGCGTCAAAGCGGTTGTTTTCAAGCACAATGACATCTGCTTCGTCAGGAGTATCGACGATTTGGAAGCCTAATTTTTCAAGGACCAGACTTGTATGAGCAGGCGCATCGACTCCAGCCCAATTATAGTGGTAGTTTGGAGAGTAGACCTTCATCGGTTTCAAGGTTGGCCCGCTTGGCACCTTGTAGAGGGCATCACCATAGATGGCATAGTTTGGCAGGAGCGAAGCAAAGGTATCACGGTCAACGATGTAGCCATCATCTGTTAGGTAGACAGATTTTCCTTGGGAAATGGCCTGGTTGATAGCTTTAACGGCACTGGCTGAGGTATTTGCGATCACATAGTAAGGAGCTTTTGGATCGATCTCAGAGGTACGAGTCGCACGGGTGGTGGTGACTTCGCCTAATTTTCCATTGAAAAGACCATCCGCAAAGACAGGTTCGGACTTGAACCCTCTCATATCTGGGAAGTTAACCAGTAACTCTGCGTACATCGCAGCCCAGGCAGATTCGTTGGAGCCCTTGTAGAGAATGTGGTTGGCATAGCCGCGTTTGGCTTGGGCCATATCAATGACTAAGTCCCCTTTTTTGTAGTTGCCTGTATCTTCTTTAAGCTCTTTGACGAGAACACCATTGCGTTTGAAGTAGTCGATCATATTGAAGGCTTCTTGGGCATCATTGTCCTTGTCGAGTCCCATTGGGATGACATAATAGTCAGGGAAGAATTTTGGACGACCGTTTTTCACACGTCCAACGATTTCCCCATTTGGGCCGACCAGTTCATTTTCAGCTTTTGGATCCTCAATCTTGTTGAGACCACGTAAGTAGAAGTTGAGCCGCATCTCAAGGAGCTTGTCTGGATCTTGGTTGAGAAAGTCAATGCCGCCGAGGACAGCATTGCGTCCAGCCTTATAGGATTCTTGGTTGGATTCTGGTATTTCAATGGTGTGGCCCAAGATACCGTGATAGACAGCATAGACACCTGTATAACCTGAGAAGGAATCATCCCAGCCATCTCCCCAATCCAGTTTTGGAATGATGTAGCTGTCGTATTTGGAATTGGCAACTCCAGCCCGGCCCATATGATGGGCATTTTCTAGCATCAGGTCTGACAGAAGATCGTATTCAAAGTTTGGATCATGTGGAGGTGTTGCAGGTTCGATTAAGAATTCTTTTACAAAACCGTGTAAGTCGTAGAGAGCGATCGGATTCCACTTGTTGATCATTTGGATGACGGTCCGGACTTCAGGGTTGGTTTGGTAACTGGCATCCCGGTTTGGATCGAGCCCGTTTGCTAGGGCCCGCAGGTTGAGAGCATCTCCATCTGGGTTTTCCGTGAAGTCAAACAAGAAGATAAATTTGTTTAGGAGAGTTGGGATGTCCAGAGTTACATTCTTGACGTTACCAGCTTCGTCTGTCGTTTTAAAAGTGACTTGATTTTCTGTAGCGAAGGTACGGAAGAGACCAGTGATGATGTCAATCCCAGGTTGTTCATCCGCATGCGTATTATGAACCAGGACAGGCAGTTTGTAATCCAAGGTCTTGTCCTTCAGAGCGGCCAACATCTCGCTTGGTTTTGTGAGAGCTGTTGGATTGGTAGATGAGAGGTAGTGGTCAATACTTGCTTGGTCCTTACTCACAATTCCCATCTTCATATCACGGCCTTGGGCGCTCTTACCAAGGGTTTCAAGCTGAACTAGACGGTCCGTTTTGGCTTCTGCCTTTGTCTGCTCAATGGAAGCTAGCATTTCCTCGTGGGTATGGAAATCTTTATATGGACGGAAGGTTAGATTCTTGCGAATAGTCAGCCCAAGATCTGAACTAGTTCCGACTAAAGTATGCTCGCCAATATAGTTCCGATAGGTCCGACGGATATTATTAGGGCTCCGAAGGCTTAAATCTTCGCCAAAGAGTTCCTTGACAGTAAAGGTCAGATCCAAATCGTTACCGTTTTTGTTCTCTTCAACTGTGATAAAGGGATCTTTGGAAAGAGTTCCTGTCTCCATATCCCAAGTTTTCCATTCTTCCAGTGGTTTGTCGTCCAAGGTCCAGTTGATCTTTCCAACAGCCTGAGCTTGATCCTTGACGGTATCCGTTAGCGTTCCCTTTTCAGACATGTAAACAGGGCTGTCACTAAGGCTGATAGCAGGATCTGCGTTTGCTGTTCGCTCTGTTACAGGGCTTTCTACTTTGGTCGTAGGACTAGCGGTGTCTGAAGCAGTAGACGAGCTTGCTTCTGCGCTAGCTGGGCTAGCTGAGCTAGGAGTTGCTTCCACAGGGCTTGGTGCAACTTCTGTTGCTGAGCTATGACTTGCCACTTCTGATCCAGTAACTGGACTAGCACTAGCCTCCTCTGGCTTGAGGACGTTTTCGACAGGTGCGGCAGGACTAGCTGGTTCAACAGTGTCCGCAGCAACTTGACCTTGTGCGAGGAAGGCTAAGAGGACCGCGGTAGAGATACTGAGTGCGTTTGTGTACAAACGCTTCTTATAAGAAGAATGCATAAAGAGACCTCCTTTGTTCTTTGCATGTATGCACCCCTATCATAACACTTTGTGACAGCGCTTTCAATATATAAGAAGGTTTTTCTGATTAAAATTCGTTCCAGATTAATAGCAAAGAAAAAAAGCTGGGAAAAACTTCCCAGTCTCTTATTTGTTGTATCTGAAGAAGACCTTATGCTTGCAGTTCCTCCTGGTAATTTTGATAGAATTCCACCTTGATGGAGATGAAGGTTTCAAGGTCTCGGAGGAGTTGCAAAAGGGTCGCTCGGGTTTCAAATTCTTGACGAGATCGAGGGAGAGGCCGTTCACGAAAGACTGCTAGATAGCGATTGATTTCATCAAGCAGGAATTGAGCTGGATTTTCCTGACTGAGCTGGCTGGCTGTTTTTGCAAAGAGTTGGGCCAAAATAAGACTCTCGCTCGCGGCTAATTGACAGTTATTGACGTTGTTGGCCATGTCTCGCAGGATATTATTTTGACGCTTTCGCATCTCAAAATAGTGGATATGGTAGTTGGTCTGGTGGAAGAGGTGGTTGGAATGGTCTAGATACACTAGATCGAGTGCTTCTTTTAAAATGGTATCTAGCTCACGAATCAAGCTGGCATCGTTGCTCCCATCTCCTTTTCCGAGAAATTCTGCAAAACGGTAAAGAATCTTTTTGAGTTGCTCCTCGACAATTTCGTGATAGCGATCAATTTCTTCCTGTCGAGAAGGCATATAGAGATTGGCAAGGAGAGCAAAGCTGGTTCCAATCAGGAAAATGGAAACCTCATTTCCCAATAAAGCTATAGAAGTGGATTTTTCTAGCAGGAGATGGGTAACCAGGACAGAGCTTGGTGTGATGCCGATTTCCCAGCCTTGTAGAAAAGCGAGGGGAATATAAGTGGCTAGATAAAAACCAAGGGCCCAGAGATTGTAGCCGAGAATCTGAAAGGCTAAGCTACCAAGGAACAGGGCGAGAAGCATGGACATAAAGCGATTATAAGCCAATCTAGCTGTACTTCGACGGGTATCGGTAATGCTGAGGATGGCAATGATTCCCGCAGAGGTGGCGTAGGTCAGACCTAAAAACTCTGCAAGCAAGATGGCTAAACAGGTGGCGAGGACCATCTTGATGGTTCGGTGAATAAGTGGCATAATGCGGATTCTTTCCTTTTTCTATACTAGTTTTATTATACCACAAGCAAACTGGGCTACTCCAAATGTTTCACCAGATATGGCAATTGTGTTATACTAGTTTCATGGAAAAAAACGATATTGTTTACGGTGTTCATGCCGTCACAGAAGCACTGATCGCAAATACAGGAAATAAATTGTATATCCAGGACGATTTGCGTGGAAAAAATGTAGAAAAAATCAAGGATCTGGCAGCAGATAAAAAGGTGTCCATTTCTTGGACTCCTAAGAAGACCTTGCAAGAGATGACAGAAGGGGCTGTCCACCAAGGTTTTGTCTTGCGGGTTTCGGAATTTGCCTATACGGACTTGAATGAGATCTTGACCCAGGTTGCTAATCAAGACAATCCCCTGCTCTTAATTTTGGATGGTTTGACCGATCCGCATAACTTAGGATCCATTCTCCGAACAGCCGATGCTACTCAGGTAGCGGGAGTCATCATTCCCAAGCACCGTGCTGTTGGGGTGACCCCAGTTGTCGCCAAGACCTCAACTGGAGCAGTGGAGCATGTTCCCATTGCACGGGTGACCAACCTTAGCCAAACCTTGGATAAGCTCAAAGAAGCAGGTTTTTGGATTTTTGGAACCGATATGAACGGGACGCCTTCTCACAAATGGAATACCAGTGGGAAGCTAGCCCTCATCATTGGAAACGAAGGCAAGGGCATTTCGACCAATATTAAAAAGCAAGTGGATGAAATGATTACGATTCCGATGCAGGGGCATGTCCAAAGTCTGAATGCCAGTGTCGCCGCAGCGATCCTTATGTATGAGGTCTTTCGCAACAAACTATAATAGAGGGAAATCGTAGGAAGGAGGCAGTCGATGAAAGAAAAGATTTTGTTAGTGGACGGCTACAACATGATTGCCTTCTGGCAGGAGACCCGCCAACTCTTTAAGAAGAGTGAGCTAGATGCTGCACGAACGATCCTCCTAGAGAAACTGAGCCACTATGCCAGCTTTGAAGGCATTCGCGTGATTTGTGTCTTTGATGCCCAATACATGCCAGGGATTCGCCAGACCTATGAAGAATTTCAGGTCCAAGTGGTCTTCACAGCGGAGGAGGAGACCGCCGATGACTACATTGAACGTTTGGCAGCAGAGCTCAATACACCCCTTCACCAAGTATCAGTCGCGACGAGTGACTTGAATGAGCAATGGACGGTCTTTGCTCAAGGAGCACTTCGTGTTTCGGCGCGGGAGCTGGAGAAGAGAGTTGCCGTTGTCAAGGCCGACTTGAACCAGGCGCGAGGAGCCGTCAACGATCAAAAACCACCGATACGGCCTTTTGACCAAGAGGGCCTACGTCAACTACAAAAAGAGATGGGAGCAAGTAAATGACCTTTAAAATTTTAACAGATTCAACTGCAGATTTAGATGAAAGATGGGCACAGGAGCATGATGTAGAGATCGTCGGTTTGTCAATCCAAATCGATGGGACTCATTATGAGACAGTGGGTCCAGACAAACTCACCAGCCCCCAATTATTAGCAGAGATGCAAAAGGGTGCTAAACCAACGACCAGTCAGGTCAATGTTGGGCAATTCCAAGAGATTTTCAAAGGTTATGCTCAACGCAAGGAAAATCTCCTTTATATCGCCTTTTCTTCAGTCTTATCAGGGACTTACCAGAGTGCGGTCATGGCGAGAGACTTGGTCCTTGAAGACTACCCAGAAGCTGTGATCGAAATCATCGATCCAAAAGCGGCAGGGATTGGAGAAGGCTACTTGTCTATGCTGGCAGTTGAGGCGCGTGATGCCGGCAAGAGTTTGGATCAAGTTAAGGAAGAACTAATGGAAGTGGCTCCTAAGTTGCGGACTTATTTCTTGGTGGATGATCTCTACCATCTCATGAGAGGGGGGCGCCTCTCTAAGAGTTCAGCTATCGTCGGAAGTTTGGTTAACATTAAGCCCCTTCTTTGGATTGATGAAGAAGGCAAGTTAGCTCCTATAGCCAAAGTTCGTGGACGTAAAAAAGCCATGAGGGAAATGCTCTCACTTATCCAGGAAGATATTGGCCACAGTACAGCTTTGGTTTCTTACACGGATGATCTAGCAGGAGCAGAAGAACTCAAGGCTCAATTGTTGGAGAATCCAGCTATCTCCCGAGTCTTGATTATGCCGCTAGGTCCCGTCATTGCTGCCCACGTTGGTCCTAATTCTCTCATCGGCTTTGTTATAGGAAAAGAAAATCGCAAATAATTTTTCAAATCGGTTGACTTTTATTTGAAAAATTTGATACAATAGTAGGCGGTATTGTTTACCCCATTTGTAAGGCCCCGGAACCTTTCAAATACCCCGCGGACCGGAACATCCGCCCTGTAAACAAAAACGATATTCATATAGGAGAAATCATGAACAAAACTACATTCATGGCTAAACCAGGCCAAGTAGAACGCAAATGGTACGTTGTTGACGCAACTGATGTACCTCTTGGACGCCTTTCAGCAGTTGTTGCTAGCGTACTTCGCGGAAAAAACAAACCAACATTCACACCACACACTGATACAGGTGACTTCGTAATCGTTATCAATGCTGAAAAAGTTAAATTGACTGGTAAAAAAGCAACTGATAAGATCTACTACACTCACTCAAACCACCCAGGTGGATTGAAATCAATCTCTGCTGGTGAACTTCGTTCTAAAAATGCAGTACGTTTGATCGAGAAATCAGTTAAAGGTATGCTTCCACACAATACTCTTGGCCGCGCTCAAGGTATGAAATTGAAAGTATTCGTTGGAGCTGAGCACACTCACGCTGCACAACAACCAGAAGTTCTTGATATTTCAGGACTTATCTAAGGAAAGGAACAATAAAGTATGTCACAAGCACAATATGCAGGTACTGGACGTCGTAAAAACGCTGTTGCACGCGTTCGCCTTGTTCCAGGAACTGGTAAAATCACTGTTAACAAAAAAGATGTTGAAGAGTACATCCCACACGCTGACCTTCGTCTTGTAATTAACCAACCATTCGCAGTTACTTCAACTGCAGGTTCATACGACGTTTTCGTTAACGTTGTAGGTGGTGGATACGCTGGTCAAGCAGGAGCTATCCGTCATGGTATCGCTCGTGCCCTTCTTCAAGTAGACCCAGACTTCCGCGATTCATTGAAACGCGCAGGACTTCTTACACGTGACTCACGTAAAGTTGAACGTAAGAAACCAGGTCTTAAGAAAGCTCGTAAAGCATCACAATTCTCAAAACGTTAATCAATACGATTATATCAACGTTTACAGACATTCAAGAATTATTTCTTGGATGTCTTTTTTGTTTCAAAAAATCAAAGTTCACCCCAAAATTCACCCCATATTCACCCCATCAATTTTTTAAACTACGAAAAGCAATATCACCTACAGTCTGATTGACTTTATCTTTGATATTAACGTAAGTTTTTGTAATCTCTTTATCACTATGAGTAAGAGCTTCTGAGAAGGCTTCAAGAGAAACACCTGCTTGTTTAGCAAGAGTAGCACCAGTATGTCTTAGTTTGTGTGGTGATGCTGGTGCTAATTCGGGATGTCTTCGTCTGACTGATTTCATCTTGATAAAACTTAAAATTTTTCTAATTATAACGAAGCATAGTCAAAAAGCTATGACCTCTATATTCACAAAAAAATCCAGACCAATACTAGTCCAGATTTCTTGTCTATTAAACATTCTTTTCAAAGAATGGAAGAACGGCTGTAACGGCTTTGTCAACGCAATTATTTAACTGTGAGAATCCGACGCACATAAATTTTAAATGGTGTCTCAGTCACATTTAAATTTATGAGACGCTTAGACGTTAGGCTTTCAATTTGTCAAATTTTGCTTTGACATTTGCCTTGAATTCTTCAAGTTTATCCTTGCGTTCGGCTTTACGTTCAGCCTTCATTTGTGCACGTGCCTGGTTGTAGAGGTCTTCTTGGACTTGCAGAGCTGCTTCGATTTCGGCTACGACGGTTGCTACATCCCAACGCATGATTTGGGTGTCGTACTTGGTGAAGTAAGCATCGATGACTGCTTCGTTGTCTTCTTGCACCAAGGCAACAACGGCTGTTTCACCGTTAGTCAATTTCTGAGAAACAACGTCAATCAGGCCAGTTTCTGCCGTATCAATGGCATCACCAGCAGCCAAACCATAGAGGCTACCCATACCATAACCAAACAAGACGCCGATAGGACCACCCAAAAGCCCGATAACTGCACCGAGCAAGCCACCTTTTAGGGCTGCATCCGTCGTTGAATCTTCAAAGTCATAGCGTTCTTTTTCAACGATATGACCGTTTTCATTTTTGACCAAGGCGATTTGAGCAACCTTGGTCGTCTGAGTTTGGCGGAAAGCCTTCAAATCCGCAAAGGACTGATAAGCTTCGCTTTCAGTGTTAAAGATTGAAACTACTAGGTTTTCCATAGTTAGTACCTCTTTTCTAAAAATTACACATACATTATAACACATTTTTCTTTTTTTGAAACTACTTTTATGCGACAATTTACATGATATGTCGCAATTTGTCAGCGTCGAAGGACTGGTGCAGGCAGCGGTATATCCTTGCCATATCTCGGGCCAGACACTCTGGCGACTCTGAGTGATTATCAAGAAAGGCGTCCAGCAACATCTTAAAGCCACCCGTGCAAAAAGTCAATAAATGGTGTTTTTCCTGTATGCCTGTCACACGGCTAAAAGACCGCTTGACCAAATCTTCCAGAAAATTATAGCAGATATTATGTACCAGCTCTGTGTAGCGAGTCTGATGAGCGTGCCGAATCACATCGACACTTTTATAGAATCTGCCAACTGTTTCCTTATGGTCGAATCCTTGAAAGAAGTCGCTTTATTCGTCGGTCAAGACAATTAATTTGGCTGGTGCAACTGATTCGCCAAGCTATGAACAAGCAATTATTACCTTTTGAAAGCAAAAATGGCAATTATGAAGGTGAAGCTACTCAGGTCTTAGTTCTTCTATCCAATTACTATGCAGACAAAAAACTATTTGATGAAAATACAGATGAATATGGAAATATCTTGATTTTAAAGGATTCATCCATCATTTCTAAATTATCGGCTATCCCAGATTTATTAAAAAGGGGATCTAGTAGGTAACAATAATATCGAATATATCAAAGTACGCAATATTAGGATTTCTTCAGAGGTTGAGTTAGAGTCAGATGTTGATGGGGATAAGTCGGATAATCTGCCAATAGATATAAAAATACTAGAAAACAGGCTTGAAAAAGGCTCGTAAAGCTAGCCAGTTCTCTAAACGTTAATTCGTTGCTGGACAGCAGAATACAAACGAAAACACTTTGCATCTTGCAAGGTGTTTTTTTCTATGAGAACTGGCGGTGCGCAATTAGGATAGCTCTAGCGACTTTAGTCGCATAGAGATATGCTATGCACAGTTGCCTCAAGAAAACAATGCTTCTTGGTCCACCCTGTTAGACAAGCTTCAAAACCAAGGAATCCAACAGATTTCTCTTGTAGTTACAGATGGCTTTAAGGGGCTTGAGCAGATTATCAGTCAGGCTCACCCATTAGCTAAACAACAATGTTGCTTAATTCATATTAGTCGAAATCTAGCTAGTAAAGTGAAACGAGCAGATAGAGCGGTTATTCTGGGGCAATTTATAATGATTTATCGTGCTGAAAATTTAGAAATGGCAGGACAAGCTTTAGAGGACTTTCTCGCCGAATGGAAACCAAAGTATAGGAAAGTCATGGAAAGTCTGGAGAAGACGGATAATCTTTTAACTTTTTATCAGTTTCCCTACCAGATTTGGCACAGCATGTATTCGACAAACCTCATTGAGTCTCTTAACAAAGAAATCAAACATCAAACGAAAAAGAAGGTTCTTTTTCCTAATGAGGAGGCTCTGGAACGTTACTTAGTTACGTTGTTTGAAGATTATAATTTCAAGCAAAGTCAACGAATCCATAAAGGGTTTGGTCAATGTTCTGATACACTTGAAAGCTTATTTAATTAACACTCCGTAACTCTACTTAAGTGTTTACACATAATTATTGACAGTATCAAAAAATAAAGTATATTGTTTTCATCATAATATAATTAAATATCAGTATAGAGAATTTTATCTATATATCAGATATCAGCAATTGCTTTTGCTGTCATTTTTCGCTACAATAGTTACAAGGAGGAAATAAACATGTTAAAAGAAGTATTAAACGTCGCAAAAGTTGCGAAAAAATCATCTCTCTTCTTAGGAGGGGTAGCATTTGGGACGCTTGGCTTGAAAGTCTTAGCAAGTAAAGAAGCTAAGAAAGGCTATTCTAAGGCCTTGGCTAAAGCTTACAAATTGAAAGATGGACTGGATGCATCTGTTTCTGTTGTAAAACAACACGGTGATGATGTTTTACAAGACGCTAAATATTTATACGAACAGGAAAAGAAAGAAGAACAATTAGATAGCCTGACAGGTGAATAATATGTCTTTTAAAGTGCTACACAGAGGATATCAACATATCCGATTATCGTCCTCGTTTTCACTGACCTTGGATATTCAAGATTATCTTCGTTCCTTGGCTAAAGATGAAAAAGGGATCGACTCTATTCAGTTTTATATGGATCAGCAGCACTTTACTCTACGTATGAAAGAAGGCTTCTCTGTATTAGAAAATGCAGAGGCCTTTTTAAAAAAAATTGACAAGGGGAAAGTTTCGGACTTGATGACTCTTCCCATTCGTAGAGAAGAGAGTGCTTATTCAATTGTATCGGGTGCAGCGATTAAGCGTTTGCTGTTTCGAAGTTTTGTACCCTACCCTATTCGTTATATTTGGACTTGTTATCAGGCTTTGGGTTATGTCAAAGAAGCCTATCAAACTTTAGCGCGCAAGGAACTAACCATGGAGGTCTTGGACTGTTCGGCCATTTTGTTGTCCTTGTTTATGAACCAATCCAAGACAGCTAGCAACATCATGTTTATGCTTGATTTGGGTAATCATCTGGATCAGTGGTCTTTAAAAAAAACAGCAACAGATTTGGAACAAAGCCTTCTTGCTAAAGAAAGTGATGTTTTCTTAGTGCGGGGAGACATGGTCATCAGCATCAAGAGTTCTGATGTTCAAGTAGGTGATGTATTAGTTGTCTCCCAAGGTAATGAAATCTTGTTTGACGGCCAAGTGGTTTCAGGATTAGGCATGGTCAATGAGAGTTCCTTGACTGGAGAGAGCTTCCCTGTTGAAAAGAAAGAGGGAGATTCTGTATGTGCGAATACTGTTTTGGAAACAGGAGAGTTAAGAATTCGTGTGACTGATAATCAGATAAACAGTCGTATTTTGCAACTCATTAATCTGATGAAAAAATCTGAAGAGAGTAAGAAGACAAAACAACGTCATTTTATTAGGATGGCAGACAAGGTTGTAAAATATAACTTCTTAGGTGCTGGTTTGACTTATCTGTTAACAGGTTCGTTTTCAAAAGCCATTTCCTTTTTATTGGTGGATTTTTCATGTGCTCTAAAAATATCCACACCTGTAGCCTACCTTACGGCCATAAAGGAAGGTCTAAATCGAGAAATGGTTATTAAAGATGGTGATGTATTAGAAAAATATCTGGAAGTGGATACTTTCTTGTTTGATAAAACGGGTACCATCACGACGAGTTATCCTTTGGTTGAAAAGGTTCTTCCTTTCGGAGATTATACTGAGAAAGATATTTTAAGAATAAGTGCATGTTTGGAGGAACATATCTATCATCCTATTGCCAATGCAATTGTTAAACAAGCTGAAATTGAAGGCATTGAACACGAAGAAATGCATGGCAAGCTTCAGTATGTTGCAAGCAAAGGGATTAAATCGCAAATTGATGGTCAATCGGTTGTCATTGGAAATTATGTACTAATGCAAGACGAACAGGTAAGAATTAGTTCTGAGCAGCTGGCCTTGATTGAGCAATATAAGACTCATTACAATTTATTGTTTTTGGCTTATAAGAAAGAATTAATTGGGATGTTTTGTATCCACACTCCCTTGAGAAGCGAGGCGAAAGTTGCATTGAAAAAGCTAAAGCGCCAAGGGAAAAAACTGATTCTGGCAACTGGTGATACGTTGGCTAGAACAGAAGAGTTGGTTAAAGATCTGCCATTTGACAACGTTTATACTGATTTAAAACCAGATGGTAAGTTTCAGTTGGTTCAGGAATTACAGAAAGCTGGCCGAACTATTTTGATGGTTGGAGACGGGTTAAACGACTCTGCTGCCTTGACGCTTGCAGATATTGGGGTTGTGATGAATGAAAGTGCTGATATTTCTAAGCAGATGAGTGATATTTTATTATTAGATAATCGTTTAGATTTCTTCGAGGAATTGAATTCTTTATCTGAATCGTTGCAGAAATTAATTCAAAGAAATATTCAAGAAACAGTTGTAATAAATGGAAGTTTAATTGGATTTGGGTTGTTAAATTGGTTAAGCCCATCTAATCTTTCGATATTGCACAATCTGACTACTTTAAGAATCGTCCTTCGTAGTCTTTCTATTAAAAGTAGGTAAGAGACCGAGAAGCTGAGGTTATAAAAACTAAAAGGAGTTGTCTCATTTGAGAATAACGGCTCTTTGTCAACTGTAGTGGGTTGGTGGAAAATTATACCCTGGAGAGGACCAAATTGGTTCTCTCCTTTTAAATATTGAAAAAACCATTGGCAGTGGACATACTTTAAGACTATATATTTCTG
>NZ_JAKOGN010000017.1:0-30978 GCF_022240605.1 Streptococcus sp. DFI.7.26
ATTTCATCAGCTTTTACAGCCCTACTCAACTGTGCGGAGGTGGGACGACGAAATCTAATTCTAACGAATTACCGATTTCTGTCCCACTCTCTTTTTAAAGGATAGTAGACCTACATGCTTAAACAGTTCCTTTCGAACGTTTCATGATAATCACTAAGGAAGTAATCGAAACGATTGATAATAAGCTACCAAGGATAAATCCTTTTTTCTTAAAGACGAACTCAATCTTATGCTTCCCTTTTGTAATTGGGAAGGATAAGAAGGCATTCCAAGATTTTTCAGTTTGGACAAATTTCCCATCTACTTTGACCTTCCATCCGTCGCTATATGGGATTGAAGTCATCATAAATTTACTATCATCCGTAATATTTACATTACCGACAATATGGGTATTTGAAAACTTGGTTACTTCTAAACCTTGTTTCTTACGATTATCTAATACTTTTTGAATTTGATCAAGATCTGCACGATAGACCCCTGCATGACTCATATCAATTTTATCAGTTCTAAATCGAAACTCAATCACAGTTTCTTGATTTTCAGTATTATCAGTTAGTTGCCAAAGTTGTCTTTGAGTGAACGTTTTATTATTAGGCAACCATTTCCCTTTCACTAAAACTGAGTAATCTTGTTTTGGAATCAACCCCGCTGGTGTGAAAAAGTAATAAGTATAGTTTGAACGTGGCACTAGCTTATATCGAATGATGGCCTCTTTAGAAGAATCTGCTCTTTTATAGATTGCCTCCCCAGTGTTCTTATCTACTTTTTCTTCAATGACATTCTCCGTTTCAATGGCACTAAAAGCTAACGGCTTAAAGTAGTCATAATAATCACTCGTTTTCTTTTGATGCCCTTCCATTGAGTTCAAAATAATATTTTGGTTTGCGATAGCATTGTTCACCCCAAATTTTATATTTTTAACCAGAGCATTTGTTCCATATCCAAGAGGGAATGAATTTGGGTTCTTATAGACAACAAATCGCTTGTCTTCATATACTTTTTCTGTATAATAGCGCTCCAAATCGAAACGATTTGTAAAACGATGGAAGTACATCTTTTCTGGATTTGCTTCTATTTCTTTTGGATCAAAATCTTTCACCGTCATATAATAACGAACCCCATACAAGGCATCTGTTAGCGGTGTCCCATTTGTATATTCAGTAGCGGCGTTGACACCTAGGTCCCCCATTAAAGCAAAGTGATCCATGGTGCTTCTTTCCAAACTCGAACTAAAGGTACTTAAGCCAGGATAAGAGACTAGAGAAGGTACCGTCCGTGAATATGCGAAAGTCGTTGCAATCCGATAAAATTCTTCGTCTGCATTTTCTTGAATATTATCTGTCATGCGTTTCACTGAAACAGCTGCATCTGAAAATTTATTGACGTCGTCATAACCCAGAGTAACCTGAGACAAATAAGCATTATATCCGAATTCAAAAATACTCAAAGCTGACACGACGACAACTGAAAGACGTGACAGTTTAGAATTTATTAGAAGCAATAGAAGCAGATAGATTATCGCTGTAAGACTTAATTGTGAGAAAAGATAGCCTTGTTTCAACAAAAATCCTGCAATCACTAAGAAAATAGTAGTAACTCCGATTCGAAGGATTTTCTCTCGTTGATTGCTCTTTGATTTTTCCCAGTAGGTATAGAAACCAAAGCAAGCAACAGCCACAAGGCCTAGTAGGTGGAGAATTGAGTATCTTGAGAAATAGGATGTTACTGCTTTTGGTTGAATTTTCGAAATAAAGGTATAGCTATTTAAATGGATGTAGATAACAGCTAGAACCAAACCAAGTGTAATGACTAGATTAGCTAGCTTAGAAATAACTACTTTCTCCTTCATTACTTGGTAAGCCAATACCAACATGAAGAACGAGAATAACCAAGAAAAACGGAAAAAGAAACCGGCAGGGTTTTGCCCCATATGCCAAATCTTACTTACAAACTCATTGACGAATGATGTCAAGAATATAAGAGTAACAATTCCAGCAGCCCATTTCTTAACTTTTGAAACATTCTTAGAAAGAAAGTAAAGAACAAAGCCAAGAAAACCAAATGCTCCGATATAGATATTTGGTAAGTTTGGTCCTGCAGACCAACCAGAGGTCGTATCAAAGCCACCAATCACCATCTTAGCAAGAATATCCAGTGGATTAATCTGGAAGGCTAAGGAGAAGGTCATCCCTCCACCAACTTGACCTTTACTTTCTATCAAATTGAAGAATACAGGAAGGATTAGGATTGCTGCTGTCCCAATCCCAATAATAGAATAAATGACAGCCTGTAACAAAGGTTCAATAAAGTTTTTGATCTTTGCTTTAAGATCTCCATCAATCATCAACCTAGGAGATACATAGAAGCAAGCATACAGAGCAACAAAGATCGAAATCATGTAACCCATGTAAAATTGAAGTAGGACGGTCAGACCCAATGCAAAAGAATAACGATAAGGGGATTTACCATCTAATAATTCTTCCAAGTAAACAATGACAATCGGCAACATAATCATAGCGTCATAAAAAATGACGTTCATTTGATAAGAAACCAACATTCCTGAAAGAGCATATGCTGTCGAAAATAGTGGCACTAACCATTTTCTTTTCTCTAATCCTTTATAGCGCTTAATAAGAAGAAAGGCGAAGGCCATTCCTATTGCGCCATAACGGAGCCAAATTGTCAAAAATACTGCAAAACCGAAATGCTTCAGTGGGGTCAAAATATAAATGATATTGAAGGGACTCATTAAATAATATCCGAGGACCCCAATCATATCTCCACCAAGGGACTTGGTAAACGAATAACTCAGACTAGAAAGATCCCCAGTGAGTACAGCATTTTTTAATAAACCAAAGAAACTGATGTATTGTTGACCAAAGTCAACTGCCATCAAACTTTTGGTTCCAAAAGGATATGATCCCATAAATGCCCAAACAACAAGCATAATTGTCATCGGGAGTAAAGCGCTAAAAGCATATAGAAACCTCTTGGGATTCTTTTTCCAAAGCTCTTGCAAGCGCATGAACCAAACTAACATTTTTATCTCCTATACATCTTAACCTATCTTATTCTCATTGGCTTGTTCAATATTGGTGTCTTCAATGATGAAATGAGGACGGCGCTTCACCTCGTAATAAATTTTTCCAATGTATTCCCCAAGAATACCGATAAATATTAACTGAACACCACTAAATAGAATGATCGCAGCTATGGTTGTAAAATAGCCACTCACATAATTCCCTTGCGCGAACATGTACTTCATCATTTCAAAAGCAAGATACAAAATAGCAAGTCCCAAACAGATAAATCCAAACTGAATACAAACACGAAGAGGACGATCATTAAATGAAATAATCCCTTGAATGGCATAGTTCATTGATTTTTTAAAACCAAACTTACTCTTTCCAGCTTTACGGATTTCGTTTTTATAAGGAATCACCTTCTCTTTGAAGCCAATCCACTCATACAAGCCCTTATTGAAACGATTGTATTCTGGCATAGATACAAACGCATCAATTGCTTTACGACTAAGGAGTCTCAACTCGGATTTACCATCCGTCAGTTTAACATCCATCGACCGGTTGGACAAGAAATAGAACATACGAGCAAAGGTACTGCCGATAAAGGACTCCCCTTCTCGAGTTCGTTGCCCACTGACGATATCATAGCCTTCATTATAGGCTTCTAAAAAGAGGGGGATCAGATAAGGTGGATGTTGTAAATCTCCATCCATTACCATTACCGCATCACCGCTTGCATATTTGAAGCCTGCTAAAATACCGCTCTCACGACCAAAATTACGACTAAATCGAATATATTTTACATGAGGGTTCTCTTCCGCAATGGCTGTAATGAGTTCAAATGTTTTATCACTACTTCCATCATCGACATAGAGAATTTCATAGTCAGTAAGTTCTTTCCCAAACATCTGCTCTAGCTGACTCGAAATAGCAGCATGCGTTTGAGACAGGACCAACTCCTCATTCAGTAATGTAATGAGTATCGATAGTTTCATCTCTATTCTCCATCTACTCTATTTCCAAAAAAGAGAGAGCTTTCGCTCTCTCCTTTATACGGAAACTCTTTTTCTATTATTTAGACATTTTACGTTTCATTACAATCGCACCTGATAGGACAAGTACTCCTGTGAATACTAGGCCAGTTGCTACGACTTCACCAGTATTTGGAAGGACTTTGCGTCCACCACCGTTACCATCTGCATTTCCGCCAGGGTTTCCTGGTGTTGGTGTTGTTGTGGTGGTGGTTGTACCACGTTTTCCGCCAGGGTTTCCAGGTGTTGTTGTAGTTGTAGTTGTTGTAGGTTCACCTTCACCTGCACCATGGTTATTTGGATCTACCGGAGGTGTTGACTCTGGAGTTGTGGTGGTTGTTGTGGTTGTTTCTTCACTAACTGTTGTAGTTGTTGTAGTGGTTTCTTCTTCACTTGATGAAGCAGTTGTTGTGGTTGTTTCTTCTTCACTTGATGAAACAGTTGTTGTGGTTGTTTCTTCTTCACTTGATGAAGCAGTTGTTGTAGTGGTTTCTTCTTCACTTGATGAAGCAGTTGTTGTGGTTGTAGTTGTAGGTTCCTCTGTTGAGGAAGTAGTTGTAGTTGTTGTAGGTTCCTCGGTTGAGGAAGTAGTTGTAGTTGTTGTAGATTCCTCTGTTGAGGAAGTAGTTGTAGTTGTTGTAGTAGTTGTAGTTGTTGTAGGTTCCTCTGTTGAGGAAGTAGTTGTAGTTGTTGTAGGTTCCTCTGTTGACGAAGTAGTTGTAGTTGTCGTAGGTTCCTCGGTTGATGAAGTAGTTGTGGTTGTGGTTGTAGGTTCCTCTGTTGTTGTAGTTGTGGTTGTAGTTGTAGGTTCCTCTGTTGTTGTAGTTGTGGTTGTAGTTGTAGGTTCCTCGGTTGTTGTAGTTGTGGTTGTAGTTGTTGTAGTAGTCGTTGTGGTTGTAGTTGTGGTTGTAGTTTCCCCTTCACCTTCACCAGACGCAGTATAGATGAGGGTCTTAGCAGGGTAGCTACGTTCGTTAGGGAAGTTTTCTGCTTTCCACTTGATGGTGTTATTAACTACATCACCTTTTTTCTTAGCTTCAGTCAACTCAGTAGTGTACTCCAAGTACATTGGCCAGTTCCAGTTGTCACCAAAGTTGATAGTGAAACCAGTGATTTGACCTGCAGCGTTCTTAGTATATACAGCTTTCTTAGAGAAGTTGTCAGTTGGGTCAAGTTTTGTAAGTTGCTCTTCGCTTTCGATAGCTTTAGGTTGAGTTGCGTAACGTACAGCACGAAGGCTTCCTTCTACCAATACTTGTCCGTCAGCAAGCTCATCTGTGATAACCATCTTGTTCAATTTATCTTGACCAGCGTTCAAGATAACTTTCCATTTGATACGTTTTGGATTTTGTGGGTCTTGATATCCATACTTGTACTCATATTGACCAATCGCAGTAGAATCTGGCTCGTAAGTCAAATTATAAGTTTGCTCACCATACTTGAATGTCTTTTTACCAGACTCAGTTACAGTACTAGCATTTACAACCACATCGTATTTCAATGACATTCTCTTATTGTTAGGATTTTTAGAGAAATAGTCAGTGAACGTTACTGTTGTTTTACCAGTAGCTGGGTCAGCAACTGCATTACCAACGATTTCAGATCCGTTTTTGATTGGGAATTCTGACTTAACTGGCCAGTTCAATTCTTTTGGCAAGTCAAGAACAAGTGTATCACCTGCATTGATTGCTTGAGAATCTGGGAAAGTAATGCTGTTTGTAGCTTCCATGGCTTGACCTCTGCCTACTTTTGTATCAGCAGTAATAGGTTTGCCACCAAGGGTAATAGTCGTGTTGTTGGTATAGTTTGTAACTTCGTCAGCAAAAATCGTTGTTACGACTGTCAAAGCCAAAACTAGTACACTAAAAAACGCTAAAACTCGCTTAATGCTCGTTTTTGTGGTTTGCATAATAAACTCCTTATTATTAATTTTTTATCATTGTAACATAATTGTTTCACTTTGCAAAGTATTTTTTATCTTTTTTCACTTATCATTCGTTTTTTTGACGATTGAAAAAACCAAGAGTGATAATTGAGAGGATAAAGCCCATGATAGAAAGGATCCAACTCTCTTCTGCACCTGTATTCGGCAAGCGATTTTCTTGGATTTCCCCACTATCTTTTTGGCTATTTATTATAGATTCAACTTTGGTTTCCGCTTTTGGATTTGTTGAAACATGATTGAGCTCCTCAACTTTATGACCAGGTTGATCCTGAGATTGGTCGTTTTTCTCGTTCTTCTTCACTACTTTTGTGCCAAGTTCAGTAATTTCATGAACGGGTTCTTCGATTAGTGTCACTTGGATTAATTCCTTCTTGATGACACGACCATCTTGAATAGTCAAACGGTATTTGTATTGACGCTTACCTGTTTTTCCTTCCTGCAAGAGGGTGACTGTTCCTTCTGCTTTATTAGGATTCTCGACGATCCTCTTTTCAAAGGCGACGACTTCTATCTCAATTAGCTCCTCTGTTGTAACAGTAGAAAGTCGTTTTGTTCCAACTAAGATTACTCGAGTAACTGCTTTTCTGATAACCTTGGTATCAACCAATGTAGAAGAGAGTTCTTCATCATTGAAGTAGTGTTTTTCAAAAGTCTTATGGATCAGTCCATCTTGGCCTTCTTGGAAGACTCTAGTTTCACCTTCTGCCAAGCTTTCGTCATTGCGATATTCTGTCTGATGAGTAATGACCTCATCCTCAGTCACCAAGACTGTACGCTCAACTCCAGCACCCACTACAACGACTTGGTTGACAGGTTGAGTTGTGATAACCGTTCTTAGATACTCACGTTGAGTTTCTTTACCATTGACATAGGTTACTTGGTAGTAGTCTGTTTGACTTCCTTCTTGGCCTTCTACTTCGACCAAACGATAAGTCACAGGCTTAGTCTTGTCCTCCCGAACGATGGTGTTGTATGGGATTGCGCTTGTTGTGCTGATCTCCTTGGTTTCAGTAACTTGAGAACCGATATGGATAATCTGTTCGAGTGCTGGACGCAACTCTTTGACGCTAATCAAGTCCGTCTTGACTAAGACACCATCTTTATAAGTTAGCTGATAAATTTTTTCTACCAAGCCAGCTCGACCTTCTTGAACAAGCTTACGTTCACCTTTTGGCATGTTTTCATCAATAACGGTAACTGTTCTAAAGTTAGTCTCCTCAGTTCGCGTTTCCTGCTTCACTTTAACATTTGGAACATGTTTTGTCCCTACTAAAATGATGGTCGGAACTGCTTCTCTGACAGTTTTACTTTCGATCAGTTTTGAAGAACGTTCTTCGTCATTGAAGTATTGTTTCTCGATCGTCTTACGGATCAATCCATCCTGACCTTCTTGGATAATCTTTGTTTCGCCTTCTGGAAGAGTGTCGTCATTACGGAATTCCGTTGGACTTGTGATTCGCTCTTCCTGAATTTCAAACATTATACGCTCGATTCCAGAACCTTCAACTAAGACTTTATTAACAGGCTGAACTGTAATATCCGTTCTGAGATGTTCACGTTTCGTTTCCTTACCATTGACATAAGTTACTTGATAGTAGTCTGTTTGTGTTCCTTCTTGACCCTCTACTTCAACAAGGCTGTAACCAACTGGCTTGGTCTTATCCTTACGAATAATGACATTGTAAGGGATTGGACTTGTTGTGTTGATTTCCTTAGTTTCAGTGACTTGAGTACCGATATGGATAATCTCATCCTGAACTTTTTGAACTTCCTTGCTACTGATCAAGTCTGTCTTGATTAAGACTCCGTCTTTGTAAGTCAGTTGGTAAATTTTTTCAATGATACCAGTTCGACCTACTTGAACCACCTTCGTTTGACCTTTTGGTAGATCTGGATCTTCGACGTTTTGAGTCTTATAGGCAATCTTCTCAGTCTGAGTGTCTTGTTCTACCTTGATGGTTGGTACATGTTTTGTACCCACTAAGATGATCGTTGGAGTTGCTTCTTTGATCAGTTTGCTTTCTACTAATTTCGTAGAACGCAACTCATCATTGAAGTAACGTTTCTCGATTGTCTTACGAAGGAGTCCTTCCTCACCAACTTGGGTAATCTTCGTTTCACCTTCTGGAAGTGTGTCATCGTTGCGGTACTCAGTTGTACTTGTGATCTTGTCTTCTTGAATTTCAAAGAGAGCACGTTCTACTCCTGCACCTTCGACAATCACCTTGTCAACAGCTTCTCTAACGACCGTTGTCTTCAAATGTTCCCGTTTGGTTTCGGTACCATTGATGTAGGTTACTTTATAGAGGTCTGACTTCTCACCGTCTTGACCTTCTACTTCAGTCACTCGATAGCCGATAGGCTTCGTAGTGTCTTTGCGAACCTTAACTGTAAATGGAATTGGGCTTGTCTCGCTTGCTTCTCTTATTTCTTTGACACGAGTTCCGACTTGGATGATTTCATCCACTGGATCTGTAGTAATGTTAGATTCTACAAATGTACGAGATGTCTCTTCGCCATTTACTTTCGTTACAGAGTAGCGATTTGTTTTTTGACCCTTCTTACCTGCCTGGATAACCTTGGTTGTTCCTGCTGGAAGCTGATCTGAAAACTCTTTGAAAGTATTGTAGTCGATTGACTCTGTCTCATCTACAAGCTCAGTTGTTTCCACGATAGGTGTCGCATTCCCGACACGAACGACACGGTTGACTGCATCTGTAATTTTGTGTTCAGAAACGATGGTACGACCGATTTCTTTACCATTTCGATAGCTTACCAAGAAGGTGCGGATAATTTGTCCTGGACTTCCTTCTTCATCGACAACACTTTCTCCTGCTGGAAGTGTATTGTCTGAGACATAAATCGTCTTGAATGGAACATCAACCTGTTCATCCAATGTACGTTCTGTCATCTTAGAAGTACCGATTACTGTGATTTCATCAACAGCTTTTGGATTTTCGACTTTTGAGATTTCCTTACGAGAAACTTCGACATCGTCCTCATAGGTAACTTCATAAGTTGTTGTGATGGTACCTGGTGAGCCGACTTGAGTGATCTTGCTGTAGCCTTCTGGTTGGGTTTCATCTTTTTCAATAACCTTGTTGAAGTCTTTTTCTTCGACAACAACTACGGATCTGATTGACACAACCACCCCTAGACCTTTAACAACGATCTTGTCCTTCTTCTCTTTAAGGACATTTTCGTTGACCAAGGTACGGTCAACAAGTTCATCATTGAGGTAGGTAAGTTTATATTGGCTTTCAATACGACCTTTTTCACCTTCCTGGCGGACTTCTTCGTAGCCTTTTGGTTTCGTGTAGTCGTATTCAACTACAGTTTCAAAGTCAACATCCTTGACCTCAGTAGTGTATTCTACTTTTTCTACTGCACTACCAACTGTGATAATGCGTTTGACTGGTTGGTCAATCACTGTTTCAGACGTCAACGTCTTACCAACTTCCTTACCATTCAATTTTCTGATTTGGTAAGTCTTTTCAACAGAACCATTCTTACCAGCTTGATTTTCAAATTGATAAGTCTTAGGTTTTGTTGGGTCCGTTCTGATCTCTGTTTCGTATTCAACAGTTTCTTTCTCAGTAACAGTTTCAAATGTTTCTGTCGCTGTACCAATCAAAACGATTTCTCTCTTAGGCTCTTGAATGACTTCCTCAGATTCAATCTGACGACCTACAATTGTATCACCAACTTTGGTAATCTTATAAACATTAACTTTCTTACCAGGAACACCTTTTTGAACGGTTTCTTTAAATCCGATAGGAAGTTCATCTGTCTCACGAGTTTCGATGATGTACTCTGTCGTGGTTGTTGTACGAAGTGTTTCAACCGTTTTATCACCAACGATATCTACTGGAGCTAATGGCTTACCATCTAGAGTGTTACGTCCAAGGAAGACATTATTACTCTTGGCATTTAAGTTGACCCACTCACCATTATATAGTCTAAAGAAACCATTTTTGTTTGGAGTGTCTGCAATGAATTTGTTATCTGTAGCTGTTACTTTAACAGTATCGTTGAGACGGTTGATACCAAAGAAAGCTTGCATTATGTCTTTGATAACTGCTCCATCTGATCTACGAGTGACATCGTAACGTTGCCATGGCTCATTATCTTTATACTTGAAGGTATTGCTATTAACATCAATAGTAGATGCGTTAGTACTTTCAATAGCAACTGCATTTTTCCATCTAGACTTAATCTTAGAAACGGTCAACTCATTGTTGTCAATGTTGATGCTTCCTCTAGTCTTGGTAAATGGTACTTTTGTAACCTTGTTGACACGTTTACCAGTTGTACGGTCAATAACACTTGCTACATAAGTCGTATCATCGTTGATGTAAATCGGTAACTGCTTGATGTCATCTACTTCAATCTTGTTTCTTGAAATAGTAATGTCACCTGAACCACCACCCTCAACACCTCTAGATGCTTGGGCTGTGTTGTTGTTAACAGAGATGATATAGTCTGTTGAATCACCAGTGATGGTATTACCTTCAATGTTCAGGCTATAATCATTTGAGCTTTCGTTATTTCTAAAGAGGATCCCAAACGTTCCTAGCTGGCCATTTTCAAATGGTTTTGTTAAACCTTCAATGGTGTTATTTGAAATGACATAACGACCTTTATCAAGAGGTTTAGTCCATTTGTGGTTTTTCTCGTTTGTCAGGATAGAAATAGCTGTGTAACCACGGTAACGAGCTGGATCATCATCATCGTTTTCCAACTTAGAGTTTGGATCTTGTGTTACCTTGTTGTTACGAATAATGACATCTGTCATAGGGTTAGCACGGTTATAAACCTCGATACCATTCAAACGGTCTCCGAGTGAGACGTTGTTTTCGATGAGGATCTTATTCCCGTCATGGATATCCAATCCTTTACGGTAGTTGTAGTTGGTATAGTTTCCAGTATAGGTAATACCATCATTGTAAGATCCTGCCATTGAGGCTGCACCATATCCGGTACCACCATCCAACACATGACCGTTATATGACAAGATGTTGTTGTCTACAACAAAATTACGTTGGTAACCGAACATAACGCCCGCAACACGGTTGTTATGAAGGAAAGAATTGGTTACCTTGTTACCGTCCATGATTGGAACATCTGGATCTCCGATAGACTTGACTTCGTTTGAAACCTTTTCAGAGATACTGCTATAACGGATTGGTCTTCCATTGCTATCATACTCTTGAGCCGTTGCCTTACTTGAACTAAAGAAGACACCAGCTCTGTTGAATTTCATTGCACGAACATCATTGATCGTAACATTTGAAGAATCGTTTACATAGATACCGTTTGAGCGTCCAAAATATGATTTCCCTTTACGGTAAAACTCATTATCTTTGGTGTAGTCTGATGAATCATAAGCATGCTCAACTGTTAAACGACCTACAGTAAAGTTATTCTGATTTTGAATGAGGACCGCAGACTCGTAACGGTTATCCGTCAAGTTTGTTTCAGGATCATGTTCTCCGTCTTGCTTCTTATTAAATAAGATTTTTGTGTTGTTACGACTTGGACCACTACCAATCAAACCTTTTACATTGGCATAGTTTTCATCAATAACCAAGGTATTCTTCAGCAAGACTGTCCCTGATAGCATAACAGAAGCGCCACCCTCAACCTCGTTGGCCGCAGAGAGCGCCTTTTTGATTGCTTCACTCGCTTCAACTTTTCCTGTCGTATCAAGACCAAAATCCGTTGCTTTTACATATTTACCGTAATCCGCATCTTCGTATACTTTTGTATTGCTAGCTGCAGCTCTTTTACGACGAATCTTAGGAGCCGGAGTTGCATCCGTTTCAGCTTCGTTTGTACTTGCATTGGAAAGTGTACCTGGAGCAAGAGTTGGATCTTCCTTCTTTTCTACACTATTAAGAGTTGGATCGGTTTTACTATCTTTACTAAGACTTGCTTCGGCTTCACTGTCTTTATTAAGAGTTGTTTCGGCTTTACTATCTTTATCAGAAGAAGAGGCTTCCGTCGAAGGGTTCTTAGCATCCTCCTCAGAGCTTTTTGTTTCCTTTTCCGTTAAAGCTGGAGCTGGATATTTCTTATCTCCCTGATCAACTGCCGGCTTTTCTTCTGGATTTGGCTCTGTAACTACTCTAGTTTCAGCTTCTGGAATAGAAACCGTTTCATTCAATGCTGGCTGGTTTTCGCCCTGATTCTTAATAAGACTTTCATTTGAATTTTCAAAAGAATCCGCACTGGCTTTTACCTGGCCTAATTGAAATGTTGTTAACACCCCAATTGCTAACAAAGAGTACTTGGTTGTTTTTTTAATATTCATGAATCCTCCTCTTTTATTTAATTCTTCCTACTTTTCTCAGTCTATACGTTTCAACTAAACCAACCTTTTAACAAATATTTAATTACTTATAAGGTGGATAGAAATGGATTTTACTTTAATAATACTTATTGTTTGATAGAAAGTCAACTATTTTATTCTATAAATTTTTACCCAAAAGAATTCCTTTTCTATTTTCCTTTTATCCTCTATAAAATGGAAGAAAATTCACTATTTATCTTGTATCAACCTCCTATTAAATAATAAAAAGCTGCCGCATATAACCGACAGCTTTATTCAAATGTCATTAGTGATGTAACAGCATTCAAGACACTTGCATTTTACTCCAAAATCAAGAAAAATTTCTTCAAATTACTTCTCTAACACAAGAACGTCTTCTGTAGAGAAAAAGCTTTCTTTATAGCCAGAAGCTTCATATGCCTTCAAGATATCCGCCTCAAAAAATCCTTTGCCTTCTTGCCTTGTTTCTCTCGGTACAACAACATAATCAATATTTAAGTCAACTTTTTTATCATTATGATAGTAGATATCATATAGTTTTTCATGCTGTCTAAGACTTGGAGTATAACTCCCCGTCGTTACTACTGAAGACTCAATTGGCAAATCTTTTAATACTGATTGTATCCCTTCAAAATAATCCTTTCGATTGTGGTAATATTTAATTTCAAAGTTCCATTTATGAGTGTAGCTATAGAGGATCCCTCCTGAAATCACTAAAGACGAAGCAACGAGAGCAACAAGGGCCTTATCCCCTACTACTTTATGATTACTCAATTGATCCAACGCCAATATTCCCATAATGAATAAAAGAGTAACTGATCCATAGCTATATTGGAAATTAATATCATATTGATAAAGCCAATCTGTTAGTAAATTAATCGCTAGCAGAGGAAGCATAAGGAAATAAGTTGACAGGCGTCGTTGGACAAGTGGCAAAAAGCCTAGAGGAAACAGAACTAAAAAGATATAACCAAGTTTCTTAGCCGTAAACAGACTACCCAGAACATAAAGCGGATTTAAGATAGTGTTTTTCATCACCATTAACAATCCATTCTCCCCAGACATTAACAAATGACTATATCGAGAAACCATTGCACCTTCACCATATTTTGTCAATAGAAACATAGCAAACCCAAAGTAAATTACCGGCAAGACAAATGTACTTGCATATAACCACTTTTTGAATCTCGGAGATATAGAAAAACGATTCTGAAAGATAAAATAGAGTCCTAGCGATAGTACGTAAATAAAGGAATCCTCTTTTACAAAAAGGATGAGCAGAGCAAACAAGATCGTTCGCAAACGCCATTGAGAGATTATAGCGTAAAAGAGCCATAGAATTAAAGGGGGTAAAAAGCAGTTCTCATGAATGTGGTAACTGCCACTGGTTGTCATTGCTGGAGTAGCAAAAAATAGTGCAATGACTAGAGGATTTAACAGTTTTGGCAATTGTAATTTCTTCAATACCAGCCCGAGGGGGATTACAGCAGAAAATACAATAAGAATTTGTAAAATTTCTAATGTTTCTACATAAGGAAACAACATGTAGAATGGAAGAATCGCATAAAAGATCGGAGAAATATGGACAGCAAAGTGCGATAAAGCCTTATCTCTCTCAAGCGTTGTTATCTGTGTGAAGTCTGTCTTCATCCTCTCAAACATTTGAGAGAAAATCCCAATATCAAATGTCGAGCCTGAATTTGCCTTGACTTTATAATACACTACAACAGATAAGTAAAGGACATAACAGACTCCAATAATTAAAGTCATCAAGGTAAGTCGTTTAACCCATGCTTTACTGATTTTGTCTACAGCCAATCTACTGATAATCAGTCCGACTAATAATGCAATAATAATTGAAGTCAAAATTGGCCAAATTAAAGAAGTAAACTTTGATTCAGCGATATTAAAAGAATGAATTTTTAGGGCTTCATCCTGAAAATTTCCACTTGCTTGAAGGAGCAGCTTGGGAAAGGATAGCACTACTAATACTGGGAAAACAATTGCATACCTTATTTTGTCTAGATAGAAAAATAAGAATAAAGCAACTGAAATCATAATCAATCCCAGAGATAAGAATAAGGTTGGACTTTTAAGAATTGCTACAAATAGAATTAAAGCTGTCAAAAAAGTATTGAGAACACCAATATCAATGAGTTTCTTATACTCACCAATAAACCATAGAAATGGGTAACTGATGACAACCCCGATAATTGTCCCAACAATTCCTACTTCTCCTAATTTTAGAAAGAGCGCTTCAGTCGAAAATCTAAGCAAATTAAACAAAACGACAATAAAGTAGGATCCTAACAGCAACCATAAATAGTTCATGTTGGCTAGATTCTTAATTTTTTTCATTTAAACCTCCCGTAATTATAAAATATTTTACCATAAACTGAAGAGCTTGCCTATTTAAAGATAAATAAAGGAGATAATTTTTGACTGCGGATTTCTCTTTTGAATTGGTTAATAAAAAAACTTATTTCTCACGAAATAAGTTCCCATAAACAGATAAAATTTCTTAGGTCACCTCAGTGATCAATCCTGTATCGACATCATAGACAGCTCCTGAGATAATAACATCGTCTGGAATCAGCGGCGAGGCTTTTAAGAGAGCGACATCCTCCCGGACGCTCTCGTGGATATCTTGAAAGGGTAGGAAGTCTTGGTCTCCAACATCAACTCCCAGTTCCTTCTTCAGATGCTGACGGAAGCCTTCATTCTCAAAGGTTTGCGCTCCACAGTCTGTGTGGTGCAAGACCACGATTTCTCGAGTGCCCATCTGTTGCTGCGAAATGACTAAGGAACGAATCATATCCTCTGTCACGCGTCCACCTGCATTCCGCAAAATATGGGCATCCCCCAAAGCAAGCCCTAGTGCTGGTGCGACGTGAAGGCGAGAGTCCATACAGGTCACAATGGCTACTTGCGTTTTCGGTTTGATAGGGAGATGAAGGTCTCCGTGCAATTCAACATAGGCTTGATTGGCTTTTAAAAAATTCTCAAAATAGGACATTAGGAACTTCCTTTCTGGTTGGTAAAATAGTTTGAACACCAAATTATTTACACTCTATCTTACCATCTTTTTCCCAGATTGTCAGTTGTTAGCCTACATGAAAAAGGAGAGTATAGTTTCTACTCTCCTTTTATGTATTAAGACCGTTTTGGTAAATAGCGATTCAGTAAGCCAGCAAAGGTCTGAAGGTTGAGACTTTGAACATAGACCTCACCAGTCCCTCTAAAGGTATTGACAACACCTTCACCCGTTCCGATGGACTGCCAGAAACCATTCTCCAAATGAATATTATAATCCAAAGACTGGCTCCAAGCAACGACATGGGCATTATCGATGGTGATTTCTTGATTGTTTAACTCAATTTTTTTAATGGAGCCGTAGGCATTCACCAAGAGGGTTCCTTGCCCTTGGGTCGTCATGACGAAGAATCCTCCCTGACCACCAAAAAGAGCCTTACCGATCGATTGGGTTTCCATTGTATAGTACGCTGAACCATCAAGTGCAAGGAAGGCACCATCGTTCAATCGATACTGCTTTTCGCCCAAGTAGAGAGGTACCACCTGACCTGGTGAGTCGGGTGCCAATGCTAGGTAAGCATTATTAGACTGGGCAAATACCTGAGTAATAAAGGTACTTTCACCCGAAACCATTGACCGTCCAACAGCTTTCACAAAGCGTCCCACACCAGAGCCACTTGCATTTAATTTGGTGTTGAGGGTCACATTAGGTGTATGGTAGACCATACTCCCCCGTTGAATATAGACAGTTTCACCTTGATTGAGAGATAGCTCGACCAAAGGGAACTGCACATTGTTATCTGTAAAAAATTGCAAAATAAGTAACCCCCTATGTTTAGTAAGTATAGAAAAAGTATAGCACAGGAAAATTTTTTTTGCAAACGATTCCAAGATCTGGTTAAGAAAAGACTTTTTTCAAAACTTCCCCTACCGTGGAGACTGCTATCACTTGAATGCCGTCTGGGATCGCGATCCCTTGGAGAGAATTTTTAGGTGCATAAATCTTAGTGAAACCAAGTTTCGCCGCCTCGTTAATCCGTTGCTCGATCCGAGTCACTCGGCGAATCTCTCCGGTCAAGCCAATCTCACCGATAAAGGCATCTTGCGGATTGGTTGGAAGCTCCTTGTAGCTCGAGGCAATGGCCACCGCTACAGATAGGTCAATAGCTGGCTCATCCAGTTTGACACCACCAGCTGACTTGAGATAGGCATCTTGATTTTGGAGAAGGAGTCCGCAACGTTTCTCTAACACAGCCATAATGAGACTGACCCGGTTAAAGTCAAGACCCGTTGTCGTCCGCTTGGCATTTCCAAATACAGTCGGTGTCACCAAAGCTTGAACTTCCGCCAGGATTGGTCTGCTGCCTTCCATGGTGACGACAATGGCAGAGCCAGTCGCCCCATCCAAGCGTTCTTCTAGAAAGACCTGGCTGGGATTAAGGACCTCAACCAGACCGCCTGACTGCATCTCGAAAATCCCAATCTCATTGGTCGAGCCAAAGCGGTTCTTGACCGCTCTCAGGATCCGGAAGGTATGGTGGCGCTCGCCCTCAAAGTAGAGCACCGTATCCACCATGTGTTCCAGCATCCGCGGACCTGCCAAGGTTCCTTCCTTGGTCACATGCCCTACGATAAAGATAGCGATGTTATTGGTCTTGGCCAGCTGCATGAGCTCAGCTGTCACCTCACGCACCTGAGAAACAGACCCCTGCACCCCTGAAATCTCAGGAGACATAATGGTCTGAATCGAGTCGATGATGAGGAAGTTAGGCTGGATGCGCTCCACTTCTGCCCGCACGCTCTGCATATTGGTCTCGGCATAGAGATAAAACTCACTGTCGATATCCCCCAAGCGCTCTGCACGAAGTTTGATCTGCTGGGCTGATTCCTCTCCACTAACATAGAGAACCGTTCCCACTTGAGACAACTGGGTCGACACTTGAAGGAGAAGGGTTGATTTCCCGATCCCTGGATCCCCACCGATGAGAACGAGACTTCCTGGTACCACACCTCCACCAAGGACGCGGTTGAATTCCTCCATCTCCGTCTTGGTCCGGTGAACATTGATAGAGGTCACGTCCGCCAATTTCATGGGTTTGGTCTTTTCACCCGTCAAGGATACCCGTGCATTCTTGACCTCTGCAACCTCAACCTCCTCAACAAAAGAAGACCAAGAACCACAGTTAGGACAGCGCCCTAGATATTTGGGTGAGTTATAAGCACAATTTTGACATACAAATGTCGTTTTTTTCTTAGCGATAAGATACCTCTTTCTATATCTCTATCTCACATTCAATCACTTGGCAAAAATCAATGGTTTCATTCGGTACAAATTGACGCATGAGCATACGATGGGTAACCACTACAAGCTTCTGATAGTCTCGGTACTTGGCCAAAGTTTCAATAAAGCGAGCTCTCATATCCTCAGCGGTTTCATATTGAATTGGACTATCCGGAAGGAGCTTCCCATTATTTTCTAGAAACAGAGTCCGAGCTGTTTCAAAATTCTCTATACCACTTTCGTATACCTGCCATTCGTGCAATAAGGGTTCTACTCTCAAAGGTAGACCCGTAGCACAAGCCAGATAAGAAGCT
The DNA here is from genome assembly GCF_022240605.1 of Streptococcus sp. DFI.7.26. Classification (NCBI taxonomy): domain Bacteria; kingdom Bacillati; phylum Bacillota; class Bacilli; order Lactobacillales; family Streptococcaceae; genus Streptococcus; species Streptococcus sp. DFI.7.26. The sequence goes on from NZ_JAKOGN010000017.1 coordinate 17,959, forward strand.
GTTTCTAAAGCTCGCGTTACTGCTGAAGCTACTAGTAGATCAGCTGATTGGAACAAGGGGTTTTGGCAAAGGTCCTGAGCCTGTTTCCTTCCCTTCTCAGATAAGGGAGCTAAATCCATTCCAAATCCGGAATAAGCACGCTCCTCTAACACACTATAATCTGGCTCCCCGTGACGGACAAAGATAATCTTCATATTAAGATCCCCATAAAACTATCCAATCTTGATTCCGCAATCTTGCCACTGCTTCAGTGTTTTAGAGAATTTCTTCTGGTTGGCAACTCCGACAGCAGACAAATCGACAGAAACCTGATAATTCTCCTTAACAGCTGCCAAAATGGAAGCCTTGACACATCCATTGCCATCTACCCCTATAAACTCTATGCTTTTAGCACCGTTTCCCTCTAAAAAATCTTTTAAATCTGGATTAGTAAAGCAAGAAGCCCGACTCTTCTCAAAAATACGAGAAGATACAACCAGCAAGCCGGTCGCAAATTTCTTCTTTCTATCTTTTCTCTCCCAGAAAAAACGATTGAGAATATAGATAACTCGGTCGCTAGGATAGGTAGCAATTTTGTCATTTACAGCTGCAGTCAGTTCTTCATGATATGCTTTTCCTACAGCAACATAATCTGACTGCATGTCTACAACTAATAAATAGTCTGCCATTTTATTCCTCTATTTCCCTGTTGACCCAAATCCACCAGTCCGCACGCCATCCGCCTCATCTCCATCTGCAATTAAGAAAGGAGCAAAGACAGCCTGAACTACACGTTCCCCAACTTCAAGGACGACTTCTTGGTCGGTGATGTTTTTCATCTGAGCAAAGATATGGCCTTCATTCCCTGGATTGCCGTAGTAGTCTCCATCGATAACACCCACAGAGTTAATCAAGACCAGACCTTTTTTACGAGGGTTAGAGGAACGGTCATAGAGATAGAGCACCTCACCCGCTTGCATATAGGCCTTGACTCCAGTTGGGACGAGGACGATTTCTCCTGGTGCAATGACCGTGCGCTCGGCCACCTTTAAGTCGTAACCAGCTGCGTGTGCTGTCTCCCGTTTTGGCAGTAAGTCCAGATTGGTATAGCTTGATACAAGTTCAAATCCACGAATTTTTGTCATGATGATTCCTCTTTCATTCTAATTAGTTTCCATCTCTTCTATTATACCATCACTTTTCCCTAGCGTCTCCCCTATACTACTATTCGTATTTTTTCTGACAAACACACAAAAGCCCCCTCAACCGAGGAGACTTTTGCAGGAGATTATATGAAAAAAGTAAACTGTATCAAACAAAGTTAGGAGGTCTTTGTTGATGAGACTAGTTTACCTCTTTCTCCTTAAAAAATCCTAAAGACTTTACAATTCTTGTAACAGATAGCGAAAGAGTTCGAGATTGCCTTTTTCTTCTTTAACAAGAAACTCTGGATGCCACTGCAAGCCAATGATGCGATGACCATCTACTGCTTCGATGGCTTCAATGGTCTGATCGCGTGGGTCAATGGCTGTCACTCGAAAGTTAGGCGCCAAGTCCTTGATGCTTTGGCGATGAACAGAATTAATCTGGCTGGCTTGTCCAAAGAGACGCTCCACCACGCTACCTTTTTTGGTCTCAATGGAATGAGAAGTGCCAAAAGGAAGACCTTGCCAGTGCCCTTCCACTTCTTGATGGAGAGTCCCACCAAAGGCCACATTGACCAACTGAACTCCTCGGCAGATGGCTAGGACCGGCTTATTTTGACGGACTGCTTCTTTTAGTAAGGCCAACTCAAACTGATCGCGCTCGAGATTGTAGTCATCACTCTCGATGGCGATCTCTTCTCCATAAAAGCTAGGATGGACATTTTGCCCCCCACTGAGGATGAGCTTGTCCACTGTCTCGATATAATCTTTGGCAAAAGACGGGTCCCCCACTGGGATGACCATAGGAAGGCCACCTACTTGCTTAATGGTTTCCGCAAACTTACAAGATACAGACGAATGGATATTTTTCCCATCTGGATCCACTGCACATAGATTGGCAGAGACTCCAACAATCGTTCTACACATGGCCTTCCCTCCTTTGTTATTTCTATTCCCTATTTTATCATCCCACCCTTAGAGCGTCTAATATGTATTTTTTAAGGGCCTGATAAAATTTTTTTATCACCGAAATCATAATTGTTTTCCCTTAAAATCTTCCTATGTCAAGTGAGTTTTTTTCCTTTTAGTATGGTAAAATAGAAATGAAATCTTCACGAAGGAGAATACTATGGATAAACAAACCGTTGCAGTCATCGGTCCTGGTTCTTGGGGAACTGCCCTTTCTCAAGTCCTCCACGATAATGGCCATGAAGTGCGGATCTGGGGAAACGTCTCAGAACAAATCGACGAAATCAATCAAGAACATACCAACAAACGCTACTTTAAGGATGTCCTGCTAGATCCAGGGATCAAGGCTTACCACAACTTGGATGAAGCCCTTTCTGGAGCAGATGCTGTCCTCTTTGTCGTCCCAACCAAGGTGACCCGACTCGTTGCCAAGCAAGTAGCTGAACTCTTGGACCATCCTGTTAAGGTCATGCACGCATCCAAAGGATTAGAACCAAACAGTCACAAACGGATTTCTCAAATCTTAGAAGAGGAAATCCCTGCTTCTCTACGTAGCGAGATTGTGGTCGTGTCTGGTCCAAGTCACGCTGAAGAAACAATTGTTCGCGATATCACTCTGATCACAGCAGCTTCTAAGGATTTAGAAACAGCTCGTTACGTTCAAGAGCTCTTCAGCAATCACTACTTCCGACTCTATACTAATACAGATGTAATTGGGGTAGAAACGGCTGGTGCCCTTAAAAATATTATTGCAGTCGGAGCTGGAGCCCTCCACGGACTCGGATTCGGAGACAATGCCAAGGCTGCCATCATCACGCGCGGCCTAGCTGAAATTACCCGTCTAGGAGTGAAACTTGGAGCTAGCCCATTGACCTATAGTGGGCTATCGGGAGTTGGAGACCTGATCGTGACAGGAACTTCGATCCACTCTCGGAACTGGCGAGCTGGGGATGCCCTTGGTCGCGGTGAAAAACTAGAAGATATCGAAGCCAACATGGGCATGATCATCGAGGGGATTTCCACCACTAAGGCTGCCTACGAACTGGCCCAAGAGCTTGACGTCTATATGCCGATCACACAAGCCATCTATCAAGTGATTTATGAAGGGCAAGACATTCGTGAAGCCATTAACTTCATGATGAACAATGAATTTAAAGAAGAAAATGAGTGGAACTAAGGGATTGTTCCTTACCAATTAGATTAACAACCAATTATTCTTTAGTTAGAAAGGAATTATTATGACAAAAGTTAGAAAAGCAGTCATTCCTGCGGCCGGACTTGGAACTCGTTTCCTACCTGCAACCAAAGCCTTGGCCAAAGAAATGTTGCCAATCGTGGATAAACCAACCATCCAATTCATCGTTGAAGAAGCCCTTAAGGCTGGCATCGAAGATATTCTCGTTGTCACTGGTAAGTCAAAACGTTCGATCGAAGACCACTTCGACTCAAACTTCGAACTTGAGTATAACCTCAAGGAAAAAGGAAAAAATGATCTGTTGAAACTGGTTGATGAAACTACCAGGATGCGCCTCCACTTCATTCGTCAAAAACATCCGCGTGGCCTTGGAGATGCTGTCCTTCAGGCCAAGGCCTTCGTTGGGAATGAACCTTTCGTCGTAATGCTGGGCGATGACCTCATGGATATCACAGATGATACAGCTACTACTCTCACCAAGCAATTGATGAATGACTATGACGAAACACATGCTTCAACCATTGCCGTCATGAAAGTTCCCCATGAAGAGGTTTCTGCCTATGGAGTCATTGCTCCTCAAGGGGAAGGCATCAACGGACTGTATAGCGTTGAAACCTTTGTCGAAAAACCGGCACCTGAAGAAGCACCAAGTGACCTTGCCATTATCGGTCGTTACTTGCTGACTCCAGAGATCTTCCAAATCTTGGAAAACCAAAAACCAGGCGCTGGAAATGAAATCCAATTGACTGATGCCATTGATACCTTGAACAAGACCCAACGAGTATTTGCCCGCGAATTTAAGGGCAGACGCTACGATGTAGGGGACAAGTTTGGTTTCATGAAAACATCTATTGATTATGCCTTGAAACACCCACAGGTTAAAGATGATCTCAAACAATACATCATCAACCTTGGAAAACAATTAGAAGAAACAGGAAAAGGTACCGAGGAGTAAAAGATCCTCACCCCGACTTTCGATTATAAAGCAAAGAGACCGGACTAAATGTCCGGCCTCTTTTCGTTTCTTAAAAAATTATATTTTAAGCTTTGTTCTGTTTGCGTTTTTCTACATAGAAGGCAAATCCAAGGGCACTAATCAAGACACCGCCGATGATACCAACCATTGAAATGGTTTGTCCAGTAGATGGCAATTTCTTGCTTTCTGTTTTTTCTTCTACCTTAGCTGCTGTTTTGTAGACAACTCCATAAGATGAGAAGTGATTGGTTGTGAAGGTTACCTTGCTCTTGTCTTCATTCAAACTGAACTGGTAGGTTTCAACCTTGCCATCTTCTCCAATGCCTACAACAGATTCTACTTCTTTCGTAGGATCAACTGGCATAGTCACCACAGTTGGGCTGAATTGATGAACGGCTCCATTTTGATTTGACAACTGAATGTCATAAATCTTATAATCTTTACCTTTCAAAGCTTGGACGTCCTTCAAAACAGAAACTGCCAAATTAAAGCCACCTTGGGCAAAATCTGGGTTTTGTAGGGTGATTCCAGTAAGAGGATCTACTAAAATGTAAGAATTCGTCGGAAGAACTGGACGATTGTTTGTAGTTGGAGCAGGGACAATCTTAGTTGATGTGTTTACATCCTTGTTTGGCTCAGTACTTGGTTGAGTTGGCTTGGTTTCGTTCTTGCTTGGCTCAGTACTTGGAACTGTTGTTGTGGTTGCGTCCGTACTTGGCTCATTTGTCGTGGTAGCATCCGTGCTTGACTCGACACTTGCCTCTGTTGTCGTAGTTGCGTCAGTGCTTGGCTCGGCACTTGCCTCTGTTGTCGTAGTTACGTCCGTACTTGGATCGACACTTGCATCTGTCGTCGTAGTTACGTCCGTACTTGGATCGACACTTGGCTCAGTTGTTGTGGTTGCATCCGTGCTTGGCTCGACACTTGGCTCAGTTGTTGTAGTTGCGTCAGTGCTTGGCTCGACACTTGGCTCAGTCGTCGTGGTTGCATCCGTGCTTGGCTCAGTACTTGGAGCTGTTGTTGTGGTCGCGTCCGTTGGTTCCTTGTAATCATCTGGGAGAGATGCCCGATACGGATCATCTGTTCTACCCGCTTCTTTCAAGGTTGCTGAAAGCTCAGCTTCATATTGTTTAAATTGTTTGAAAAGACGTTCAGAACGCGCAATTGCTTCAGCAGTTACTTGATCCTCCGCCCCTTTTGCAGCTGCTTCATCAGCTTTCAAGGCAGCGTATTTTGCATCACTCACTTTTTGTTCAATAATGAGCTGTTCTTCTAGTGCTTTCCAATGATTTTGGATAGATTTTCCAAAGAGATCTTGGTTATTGATGGCCATTTGGTCAATGTGCCAAACTGTCCAATACCATGAATTTGGATCATAAGTAGCTGTTTGAGGTTTAAAAGCTTCGTAAGTATCCTTTACATTTCCATAGAATGGAACATAAGGGGTATTCCGTGAAGGTCCCATACCTATCCATACAGTTCCACCAAATGATTTTGGAAGATTTGGATTGATTTGATAGACATGGGCATCGATTACATTTTCGTTTCCTAAAGCATATTTGTATTGGTCTTTACGAACAGTATCGTTGCTACCATCGTCACCTTGTTTCTTCACGCCAATTTGATCATCTGGTACAAAGCGTCCATTCAAGTGTTCAAAACGGTTCCGTTGCAAGGCAAAAGCATCTTCTAAAGTGTATTTTTTGTTTGGATCGGTTGGTGAACGGAAGAGCTCATACTCATCATCCTCATAGGTGACTTTAGAGTCTGGATCTAGCAAGGTAATACCTGCATAGGTCCGTGAGCGGTCTCCTTCAGCATATTTTTCTGGTCCATAAGATTTAGCAATATGGAAGTTTCCATCTTTATCGGTCTTGTAGTTGCCAGATTCCTTGGCTACTTTTTCTACATCTTTAGAGGCAATGACATTTTCAGTGTCATTCAAATCAACATGACCTAGGTAGTAGGTATTTGCAAAGACTGCGTATTTATCTTCTGGCACCTTCACCGCTACATATTGGTGACCAGATAGAATTTCCATATACCAAGTTTCATTTTGGTCTGCAAAAACGACCACGTTCCCTTCAGCTGAACCTTTTTCTTCAATGACTTTAGCCAGTAATTCAACCCCTTCGCGGGCAGTTTTAACACGTGGCAAGATGACATCCAGCATAGCAGCTTCTGGAAGTCCATCCGCTTTCAAAGGATCCGTTGTCAAGACCTTCTTATTTGGAATAGCTGTTACTGTCGCAGTCATGGATACACCGGCCTCATTAAAACCGTGTTCCCCGAAAGCACCATTACTACCGTCACCACGAGCAGAATCATAAGTAGCTGTGTATTTCATTTCGTTGGTAGCATGCGGGTAGGTGAATCCGTTGGATTCATCCTCGATTTGATCTCCCTCATTATAGGTCTTGGCATCGACAACAACATAGTTTTTGTTGTGTTTTCCACCATTTGGATAATAAGGATAGTCCTCAGTCCGACCAAAAAGGGTGGTACCATCCTTGGTCAACTGGCGGCCAATGATAAATCCACAACAGGCCTGAACGGCTTGAATTGGTAGGAGTAAGAACGTCATCGCTACCAAAGCTAGTTTAAACAACCATTTCTTCATTGCAAATCTCCTTTTTGCTTATTTTATGTCCTCAAACGGTTTTTGGACACAAGAAGGTTTTATATACCACCAGTCTACTCCTTTTGAATCAACATTGCAAGCGCTTTCTTTTTACGTTTTTATTCATTTATTGGTAATATTTTTTGCTTTCTCTACCGTTTTTGAGAAATATATACAAAAAAACTGAGACTTCACTCAGTTTTCAGATAATTTACAAATGTGCTACAAATCAAAAAAAGGGATGAAAGATAAAAGGCCAAGCACAAAGAAGGATAGCCCCAACTGTATAAAGGATCAGGGCTCCCCAGCGCCAGCTTTTCTTCACGCTATCTCGCTCACCATAGATGGGAAAGACAAAAGCTAGAATCCCTCCTCCCACCAGGCCTCCTAGATGACCGGCTAGACTGATCCCCGGCATGAAACTAAAGAGGATATTGATCAAAATCAAGGCAGTGTAACGTTGGCCCAGATAGCGAATATAGGGACTTCGAGCGATGAAGCGTAAACTGACAATGGCAGCAAAGAGTCCAGCTAGGGCTGTAGAAGCACCTGCTGCGACGACTTCTGGAGAAAAGACCAAGACAAAAAGATTGCCCATCAAGCCAGATAAGAGGTAAAGGGCTAAGAAGGCCTTCGAGCCAAATAGATCTTCTGCGATTCTACCGATAAAATAAAGGGTAACCATGTTCAAAACAAAGTGCTGCAAGCCAACATGAACAAACATGGCAGCAAGCAAACGCCAGCTCTGGCTCGGATCCACCTGGATTTCATCTCCTAATACACCTCCAAAATCATAGACAGCTTGGACCGATTCATAATCAAAGCCACGAAGCAATAACATGGATAGAAAAACGCCGGTTGTTAACAGAAGCAAGCTACTGGTCACTGGGTATTTCTTATCAAATAGTTGATTCATCCACAAGAACCTCCTGTACTGGAATATCATGAGGGGCAGGTGCAAAGTCTACTTCCTGGCAGGCATAGATGGTGCTGACAGTCGCTCCGTCGAAATCTGCCAAATAGCGATCGTAATAGCCTCCTCCATAGCCCAGACGGTAGCCATCCTTTTGAAAGGCCACTCCAGGAACATGGATCAGGTCAATCTTCGACTGATCTACCGCTTGAGCCCCATCCTCTGGTTCCAAGAGGCCAAAGGCGGTTGGTTTCAATTTCTGCGGATCGTAGGTTGCAAATTCCATGCGCCCTTTGGGATAGGTCTTTGGGATGACGACCTGTTTGCCATCTTCTTGAGCTGCATCAATGAGAAAACTTGTATCCACCTCATGCGGGAAGGACAAATAGGTCGCAATCACGCTTGCTTCTTGGTAAGCTGACAAAGAGCGTAACCGCTGGATCAAGGCTTGATCAGCCTTTCGCTTGTTCTCCGGCTCCAAGCCTTTCATCTTCTTCAATACACTTTTTCGAATACTTGCTTTCATTTACATCTCTCTTTATTGGTTGGCTTTCATTTTTAAGAAAGGACTAATAGCCTTGACACCAAAGTGCAGGGCTTCTTCCTTAGGACTCATCTGAGGGTGATGAAGGGCATAAGGACTGTCCACTCCCAACCAGAACATGACTCCATCCACTTTTGACAAGAGATATCCAAAATCCTCTCCAGTCATGGCGGGTAGGATATCAATCAAGGTCACATCTTCTGCTTGATCAAAGAAGGTCATCAGTTCATCTGCCAAGTCTGGATTGTTTTCCACCGGCAAATAGCCCCCTTGCTTGAGTTCCAGCTCTAGGTCTATATCAAAAGCATCTGCAACCCCTCTGGCAATCGTCTCGAGTCGCTTCTGGGTCAAGAGGTTCATTTCCATAGTTAGGGTCCGAATGGTCCCATGTAGAAAGGCCGTCTCCGCAATGACATTATTGGTCGTCCCCGCATGCATGGAACCGAAGGTCACAACTGCTCCCTCAATAGGATCGACATTCCGGCTAACAATAGTTTGGACCTGGGTGACAAAATAGCTGGCAGCGACCAGGGCATCCTTGGCTTCATGGGGAAAGGCGGCGTGTCCACCTTTTCCTTTAAAGGTCAGCTTCACTTCACAGGTCCCCGCAAAGAGCGTCCCCCGATTGGTCGCAATCTCGCCTACCTTTAAGTCCGGACGGACATGGAGGCCGTAGAATTGATCAGGTAACCAGTCTTCAAAGGCCCCATCCTCATACATGAGCATGCCTCCAGCCTCATTTTCCTCGGCTGGTTGAAAGAGGAACAAGAGATTGTTCTTAGGCTGTTCTTGAACCAGTTGTTCCAGCAAGCCCAAGGCTAAGGTCATATGGACATCATGACCACAGGCATGCATCCGACCTTCGTGATGAGAGGCAAAGTCAAGACCAGTTTGCTCGATAATGGGTAGTCCATCGATATCCGTCCGCCAGCCAATGGTCTTTTCTGGATTGGAGCCCTTCAGAAAAACCAGGATCCCCGTCAGCCAGGTCCGCTGCTCGACGAACTCTTTTCCTTCGGTGATTTCTGCGATCCGCTCCAAGAGATAGGCTTGTGTTTTAAATTCTTCTAGTCCAATTTCTGGGATTTGATGCAGGTCCCGCCGAATTTTTACTAAATCAAGTGTCATATCCATCTTCCTCTTTTGAGAAGAAGCCGAGGTATCCCCCAGCTTCCTTTTCTTATTCCTCTATTATAGGTTACGCAAGGCATCCTCAAGTGCTGTTTTTTGTTGCGTCTGTTCGTCAATCGTCTTGATCACGCGCGCAGGTACACCTGCTACCACTACATTTTCAGGGACATCTTGGGTAACAATCGCACCCGCTGCTACGACAGATCCATTACCAACTTGAACTCCTTCGATGACGACGGCATTGGCTCCCACCAAGACATTATCCCCGATACGAACTGGTTCTGCAGAGGCTGGCTCAATGACACCAGCTAGAACCGCTCCTGCTCCGATATGGCTGTTTTTACCAACCGTTGCACGGCCACCAAGAATAGCTCCCATATCGATCATGGTCCCCGCACCGATTTCAGCACCGATATTGATGACGGCTCCCATCATGATTACCGCATTGTCTTCAATGGTCACCTGATCTCGAATAATCGCACCTGGTTCAATCCGGGCATTCAAATAACGCTTGTCCAGCAAAGGTACCGCTGAATTGCGACCATCTTGCTCTACGATATAGTCTTTGTTTTCTGTTAAGTTGGCAAGAAGGGGCTCAATCTCTTTCCAGTCTCCAAATAGGACATTGCCTAGCTTTACAACGGATGCTGGAAGCTCTCCTGCCAATTCCCCTTCAAAGGTCACTTTTACGTTGGTTTTCTTTTCTGCATTGCCGATAAAGGCGATAATTTCTTGTGCAGTCATTTTTTGTGCAGTCATGACGATACCTCTTGTTCTATGTAGTCAGTCCTCTAGGAAGATAGGCTCCTTTTGAACTCTTTGATTTTACTATTATAGCATAATTTAATGGACACACTAAATCGCGACCTAGTCAAATGGTTACAGTTGATTCCTGTCATTTTGGTTCCTATTGGACCACTATTTTTTTCAATCGGTATTGATCCGAATTTTCGTCAAAATACAAATAGACTCGTTTGCTATCTGTAGTTGAATAGACTAGAGCGATGGTATCCACTTCTACAGGATTGGGAATAATAAAAATCATGGAATATGGATTTCCCAATTGAGAAGCCGCTTCTCGGATCTCCATCCCTTCTTGCCCATCCTGAGGCATCAGAGCTTGAAATTCGTCTGTGGTTTTGGTAGGTTCACCTAGCTTACTTTTATTGTTACCTACACTTAAACTAGTTATCTTTTCTGTATCACCAATCTTCTTAAAACTAATATAAACAAAACCAAATTGATCTGGCTGTTTATAGGTTAAATGTGTGCCTTGTTGTTCTGGTCTAAAATAGGAATAATTACCATTCCAAGCTTTCCCAAAGTGTTCAACAGTTTCCTCCGGTGTTACAAACTCTAATTTCTTATGATGGATCAAGTTCAGCAACTCGTCCAAACTAAAAGAGTGAACGCCATTGTTTTCATCCACATAGGGAGAATTTTCGGATGTCAGCTGCTTCGATTTCTTTTCTGACTCACTCTTCTCTTCCTTTGTTTGGCTAGAAGATTCTGATGGTTGGCTAGAGGAGGCAGATGATTGTTTAGAGGATGTCGAACTGAAAGAATGACGGTCCTGTTTTTTACTTACTGTGCTATCCTGCTCTGTCTTATTGAGAGAACTGCTTACATAACCAAGCGCTATAATGGAGAGACTAAAGACGAGAACCATCCCCACAGCAACTGCAAAAAGTGAACCAAAACGGGGCAAGCCCGCTCCTCGAAAAGCATCCTCACGGACACTTCTCTTTACCCCTTTTTGATAGCTCCGAAGACTGGGACTTTCAAAAGCTTCTCCTTCAGGCCCACGATCCGAAAAGACCTCAGACACTTCCCGATTCCTACTTGGGAACCTAGACCATTCTCTTTGAATCTGTCTACCTTTTTCCATTCCATTTTCCCTTCTTTTTACTTAACTTTGTTTCTTAGGATCTAGTTGACTCTTGCGCAACAAGGAATAGGAACCGTCTACATGTTCCAGCTCCAATAAATAAGTTTTTCCCTTCTCATCCTGATAGGATAGTTGAAAACCTTCCTGATCAGGCCCGATCTGGCGTCGGACGAAGGATTGTAGGCCCTGATAGTTGGCTAACAATGTCTTAAGATCTATCTTTTCTCCAAGCTCCAAACCTTGATAAACCTTTTCTGAAAAAACTTTTTTCCCCTCCCGGTCTAGATTGGCTAGACTGGCGTCAATCTCTTCTAACAGATAGCTCCCATCAGTCCCCTTGCTAAAAAGCAAACGGATGGAAGCTCCCTTGCCTCTATTGTCCCATCGATAGAGAAGAGAGAGACTGGGTTGCTTGCTTGCTGTAGATTGAAAGAGGACTTTCTCTTGGGGGTGGCTCATCTCCTTCAGAAGGGTCTCCAGGCGACTTCCAGTCTGCTTCAGACTACCGTTTTGGTTCTTTATCGATAGAGGAAAATGCTCGATCTGTTCCAAGGTCCATGGCGAATCCTTTTTTTCATTCGTTTCTTTTAAGAGTCGCTCCCCTTGAAATTCTTTCGCTTTAAAAGTTGATAAGTTCCTTATTTCACTTATCGCTGTAGAATTTTTCGGCGGATGACTAAGGACCTCTAATCCCATCCCTAGGAGGAGCGCTAGCAGCAGGAGACCAGGAATTGTTAACTTCTTGATGACTGTATCCATTTACTCCTCCTTATTCGACCTTGACTAGATGATAGCGCGCATCTTTTTGGGCTTGCAGAGTGACAAAGACAAGCCCCTCTTGTGCACGGTAGGTCAGGACTAAAGCCGTTTTGCCATCCTTATAATTCAAAAGCAATGATTGTGGCAAGCCTACCTTTTGTAAAATGTCTTCAAGCTTCATGCCGGTTTTCTCTTTCCCACTAGCAAGATTGGTAAAGGCTACCTTTTTCAGCTGTTTACTTTCCAGATGATCCTTAGAGGTTGGTTGATAGCCTTGAATAGCTGTTAGATAGTAGCCATCCTTCATATGGGTAAATTCAAATTGGTATCTATCTCGTCCATCTTGTGTCGTTCCATAGCTGAGACGAAGGAGCTGCGTTCTAGCTTTTGACTCGAGTCGAACTTGCTTGGCTCCCCCTAATTTTTTAACCATAGCCTCTGGTGTCGTCCCCTTGGTGCTTGGCACACCAGTCGCATCTCCTATTTTAAACTCCAGCAACTCCTCCAAATTCACCCCAACTTCTGGGTGATCTGATTTCGCCAGGAAGTCCTGCAGATAAGCTTCTTCCTGATGAAAGGTCACTTGCTGGTCTGTATTCAGCTGTTCTTGTGGCCTCCCAGAAGCAGCAAGCTCATAGCCTACTCCCAGCATTGCGAGGATTCCTAAAACAATCCCTCTTTTTTGGATGAAAACCAGGAGGGCCTTCAGATGTTTTCTTATTGTTTCCTTTACATTATCCATTCTGTGATCGAATCTGTATCCCTTTCCGTCCAACTGTTCACGCCTATTTCCTTTAGCAACATATCCTACTATACCATAAATAGCCAGTCCTCGCTAGAATAGAGAAGAGAGTGGGACAGAAATCGGTAATTCGTTAGAATTCGATTTCGTCGTCCCACC
>NZ_JAKOGN010000018.1:0-13323 GCF_022240605.1 Streptococcus sp. DFI.7.26
CACAGTAGCTCCAGATGGAACTGTTACATTTGTTCCAGAAAAATCATTCACAGGAACAGGAACAGGTGTAACAGTTAAGCGTGTGGATAAGAATGGTACACCAGTAACAGGTAAATACACACCAACCGTAACACCTGTGACTCCTACAGCGACACCTGCTGAATCAGTAGCCCCTCAAGGTGTAGTTCAAACTGGAACAGTAACCTTCACAGAAGGTGATCCAGTTGCGCCAATCGACAAGGATACGATTACCCTTCTTGACGAAAATGGTCAACCAGCAGCTTCAGTAGATGCTAAGTCACCAGACGGCAAGGTTATCGGTACATTCACAGTTGATAAAGCAACAGGTGTTGTAACCTTCACCCCAACAGATAAGACATACTCAGGTGAAGTCGTTGCCGTTAAGGTTCAAGCGAAGGATGCCAACGGTACCCCAGCTGAAACAACATACACACCTAAGATTACTCCAGTCGTTCCAACAGCAGAGGATGTAACTTCAACAGATAAACAAGGCCAAACCCAAACAGGTAAGCCTAAGTTTACAGAAGGCAATCCAAACATTCCAATGGATGATGATACGCCAGCTACATTCGAAGATGGCTCAACAACGAAGACAATTCCAGGAGAAGGTACTTACACAGTAGCCCCAGATGGAACAGTCACTTTCGTACCAGAAAAATCATTCACAGGAACAGGAACAGGCGTGACTGTTAAACGTGTAGATAAGAACGGTACACCAGTAACAGCTAAATACACACCAACTGTAACTCCAGTAACACCAACAGGTGAACCAGCCACAACTATTGGCCCTAAAGGTCAAGAACAATCTGGTAAGCCAAACTTCAAGGAAGGTGATCCAATTGTTCCAATGAACGATGCCGTTCCGGCTACATTTGACGATGGTTCAACAACGAAGACAATTCCAGGTGTTGGTACGTATACAGTAGCTCCTGACGGAACTGTAACCTTTAAACCTGAACCAGAATTTACTGGAAAAGCACCATCTGTAACTGTTGTCCGTGAAGATATGAATGGAACAAAAGCTTCTGCAACGTACACACCAACTGTACTTCCTGTTACTACATTTGTAGACAAAGAAGGTAAAGCAATTCCGGGATATCCAACTGAGGACAATGAACAACCTAAGAAAGAGATTCCAGGCTACCGCTTTGTAGAGACTAAGAAACTTCCAAACGGCGACACAGAACATGTCTACGAAAAAGTGAAGACAAGTCACAAGGATAAGGAAGGTAACGAGATTCCTGGTTATCCAATCGAGGATGGTGAAACTCCTAAGAGAGATATTCCAGGCTACCGCTTCGTAGAGACTAAGAAACTTCCAAATGGTGATACAGAGCACGTTTATGAGAAAGTGCCAACACCAGATCCGGTTCCTACACCAACCCCAACTCCAACACCGGTTCCAACCCCGGCACCTACTCCGGATCCAGTTCCAACACCAGATCCAAAACCAGTTCCAGAAACTAAGGAAATTAAATTCATCAATCCTTCTGATGAAACAGCAGTTCTTCCTGAAACTGGTACTGAGGAAACTTCTAAAACAGGTCTTGCTCTTCTAAGTGCTTTAACAGGTCTCTCATTATTTGGACTTGCTAAACGCAAAAAAGAAGACTAAGATCTAGGATTTGCCTCATTAAAACCGCGAGAAATCGCGGTTTTTTTGACGGAAAAAATAGGAAGTTTTGCTCAAGGAAGCAATAGTTGGAAACAGTCTTTTCTTGAAAAATTTGATAAAATAGAAGTATCAGTGTAAAGGATGTAAAAATGAGTAAGAAAGTAATTGGTATTTGGGCTCAGACAAAGAATGGGGTAATCGGCAAGGACCAGGTGATGCCTTGGCATTTGCCAGCTGAATTGCAGCACTTTAAACAAACGACTACAGGCCATGCGATTCTCATGGGAAGAGTTACCTACGAAGGTTTAAACAAACGCGTCCTCCCAAATCGGACCAATATCATTCTCTCTAGAGATGACAAATATGATGTAGAGAATGAAAAAGTTTTATTAAAAACCTCAGTTGAAGACGTTTTAAACTGGTATAAGGATCAGGATTTGTCGCTCTTTATTATCGGTGGTGAGAAGGTCATTCGCCTTTTCGAGCCTTATCTAGAGGAGCTCTATCAAACCGTCATCGATGCCGAATTGGAAGGAGATACTTACTTCCCAGAAGACTTCCAGTGGGATCAGTTTCGTTTACTAGACGAGCGGACAATCGAAAAAGATGAAAAAAACCCTTACGACTTTACCATTAGACATTTTGAAAGAAAGGAAGACTAGTTCATGGAACGTAGTATTTTTGGCTTTTTTACAGCTGTTTTATGCGTGATTTGCCTAGTATGTGCTTCCCAGACCTTTCGGAAAAAGCGCTATGGATTAGCCATTCTATTTTTGCTAAATGCCTTTACTAATCTTGTGAATTCTATTCACGCCTTTTATATGACTTTATTTAGATAAATTACAAACAGACTTTAGAATCGGGAGAAGAAAATGCCTACAAATCAATCAAACGATATGATGGTTTATTGTTCCTTCTGCGGGAAAAACCAAGACGAAGTACAGAAGATTATCGCTGGGAACAATGCCTTTATCTGTAATGAATGTGTTGAGTTAGCTCAAGAAATCATTCGAGAAGAACTTGCTGAGGAAGTCTTGTCAGACCTTTCAGAAGTTCCAAAACCAATCGAACTCCTCAATATCCTCAACCACTATGTCATCGGTCAGGATCGTGCCAAACGAGCGCTAGCAGTAGCTGTCTATAATCACTACAAACGGATTAACTTCCACGAAAATCGTGAAGAAGACAACGATGTGGATCTACAAAAATCAAACATTTTGATGGTTGGTCCTACGGGTTCAGGAAAAACTTTCTTGGCTCAAACGCTTGCTAAGAGCTTAAACGTACCATTTGCTATCGCTGATGCAACAGCCTTGACAGAAGCGGGATACGTTGGAGAAGACGTTGAGAACATCCTTCTTAAACTGTTGCAAGCAGCTGACTTCAATATTGAACGTGCAGAACGAGGCATCATCTATGTTGATGAAATCGATAAGATTGCTAAGAAGAGTGAGAACGTCTCTATCACCCGCGATGTATCTGGTGAAGGGGTACAACAAGCCCTCTTGAAGATTATCGAAGGAACTGTAGCGAGCGTGCCACCTCAAGGCGGACGCAAGCACCCACAACAAGAAATGATCCAAGTCGATACCAAGAACATCCTCTTCATCGTCGGTGGAGCCTTTGATGGGATTGAAGAAATCGTGAAGCAACGTTTAGGTGAGAAGATCATTGGATTTGGTCAAAACAACAAAGCCATCGATGAATCAAGCTCTTATATGCAAGAAATCATTGCGGAAGATATCCAAAAATTCGGTATTATCCCTGAGTTAATCGGTCGGCTTCCAGTTCTTGCTGCATTAGAGCAATTGACAGTGGATGACTTGGTTCGTATTTTGAAAGAACCAAAAAACGCCTTGGTGAAACAATACCAAGCTCTCTTATCCTTTGACGACGTAGAATTGGAATTTGATGACGAAGCACTTGAAGAAATTGCAAGCAAAGCTATTGAACGCAAAACAGGTGCTCGTGGATTACGCTCCATCATCGAAGAAACTATGTTGGATGTGATGTTTGAAGTTCCAAGTCAAGAAGATGTCAAATTGGTTCGAATCACCAAAGAAGCAGTTAACGGAACTGAAAAACCAATTTTAGAAACTGCCTAGAAAGAAATTCTATGAAAGTAAATACTCATAATGCGGATATTCTCTTGAGCGCTACCAATAAAAGCCATTATCCTCAAGATGATATCCCAGAAGTTGCACTTGCCGGTCGATCAAATGTCGGCAAGTCTTCTTTTATTAATACCATGCTAAATCGCAAGAATTTGGCCCGTACGTCTGGAAAACCAGGGAAAACACAGTTATTAAACTTCTTCAATATCGATGATAAATTACGCTTTGTCGATGTACCTGGCTATGGATATGCTCGTGTCTCTAAAAAAGAACGTGAGAAATGGGGAAAGATGATCGAAGAATATCTGACATCAAGAGAGAATTTAAGAGCTGTTGTCAGCCTGGTTGATCTTCGTCATGAACCCTCAGCTGATGATGTCCAAATGTACGAGTTTTTAAAATATTACGAGATTCCAGTTATCTTGGTTGCAACCAAAGCCGATAAAATTCCAAGAGGAAAATGGAACAAGCATGAATCTATGATCAAGAAGAAATTGGATTTTGATAAAGCAGATACCTTTATCATCTTCTCATCCGTTAATAAGACGGGAGTAGAAGAAGCTTGGGATGCAATTTTTGACTATAGCTTTTCGGAATAAATCGTATTATTACTAACCTGTTATTTATTTATTTGATTTATCTCGATATTGTAATTAAAATGTAATATTGAGCTCAACAATTTAATGCTTTTCTGTGCTATAATCATCTTAAAGAGTTTTCATTAAAACATTAGGAGATTATCACATTGAAAAAAATACTAAATAAATCGAAATTGATTGGATCCTTAGTGGCTCTAGTAGCTGCAGGAACAGTAGCGGCAGCTATGAGTGAGCATGTAGGGAACGTTGATGCTAATGATGGTGCTTATACTCAATACGCAGATCCAACAGAAACTTTTATCTCACAAATCGGTGAATCTGCTCGTCAGCTTGGTCAAGAAAATGATCTTTATGCTTCTGTTATGATTGCTCAAGCTATCTTAGAAAGCGGAGCTGGTCAATCTGGTTTGTCATCTTATCCACACTATAACCTCTTTGGTATTAAAGGTAGTTATGCTGGTCAATCAACTGTGATGCAGACGTGGGAAGATGACGGTAATGGAAATGCCTATACCATCAACGATGCTTTCCGTTCATATCCTAGCTACTATGAATCATTACAAGACTATGTAGCAGTTTTAAAACAAGGTCACTTTGCTGGAGCTTGGAAGAGTAATACAAGTAGCTATCAGGATGCTACATCTGCCTTAACGGGTGTCTATGCTACTGATACAAGTTACTATGCAAAATTGAACCATATTATCGAAACTTACAACCTTACTCAGTATGATTCACCAAGTGTATATGGAGGTTATGAAGGTACGGTCTACAACCCTTATCGCCAACAATATACAACTCAAGAAATCTTGAACTTGGATATCGCATGGGCAAATCGTTTCTTGTAAGATATGAATTAAATTGAATGATAAACAGGCCATTAAGGTCTGTTTTTTCTTTTAGTCGTTTTAAATCGTTTTATATCATTTTTCATTGAAAACAGTATTTTTTATATTATTTTTCTGAAAACCTTTTCAGAAGGTTCTATCTATGATATAATGAAGAAGTTCACAAATTCAATATATAAGGAGATTCAGATGGGAGAATCAAATTTTGTTCTTAAAGTAGAGGCAGCATGTCAAAAGAAGGAAGAACTATATACAGCTTCTAAGGCTCGGTATGCTGTTCGCTCTATGTTTGCGGGTGCATTTCTTACCATGAGTACAGCAGTTGGGATTGTGGGTACAGATCTTCTCAATACTTTCTTGCCTGGTTCTGGTCGTTTCTTGTTCCCTTTTATTTTTGCTTGGGGATTGGTTTATTTACTCTTCTTAAATAGTGAGTTAACGACTTCCAATATGATGTACCTGACAGCTGGTGTTTATTTAAAGAAAATTAATTGGAAGAAAGCTTTAGAAATTTTGCTGTATTGTACGTTCTTTAATCTGATTGGTGCCTTGTTCCTTGCAATTCTCTTCAGTCAGACAAGTGCTTTCGCAAATCTGAATCCAAAAGGCTTCCTTGGTTCGGTTGTAGAGATGAAGTTGCAACGTTCTAATCAATTGGTTTTCTTTGAAGGGGTTGTTGCTAACATCTTTGTTAATATAGCCATCTTGTCCTACCTCTTTTTTAAAGATGAAACAGCTAAAGTTCTGATGGCTTTGTCAGCTATTTATATGTTTGTTTTCCTTACAAATGAACACATCGCGGCAAACTTTGCTTCTTTCTCATTAGCTACTTTTAACTCGATTTCGAAAGATTTGCCTCACTTAGAGTTCTTCAATGTGCTTCGTCATTATGCAGTCACTTTTGTAGGTAACTGGGTAGGTGGAGGAGTGATCATGGGCTTGGCCTATGCATGGCTCAATCGTACCAAGACTATCTATAAAGATTAACTATTTTAAAAAAAGTTTGCAAAAATACTTGCATTCTTTTTTTTTATGTGATACACTAAATAACGGTTTGAAAAAACTGCCTAAGACAGTAGGGGAGCTCGACTCATAAAGATCCTACCGAGGACAAAACGTATCATGTAAAAGAAGCGTATTGTACTTTCGTGTCTAGGTTTGGGCGCGTTTTTCTTTTGGAAAAATTCCCCAAGCAAAATAATTACGGAGGTGAACACACTAATGAGTGAAGCAATTATTGCTAAAAAAGCGGAACTAGTTGACGTAGTAGCTGAGAAAATGAAAGCTGCTGCATCAATCGTCGTTGTGGACGCTCGTGGTTTGACAGTAGAACAAGATACAGTTCTTCGTCGTGAGCTTCGTGGAAGCGAAGTTGAGTACAAAGTGATCAAAAACTCAATCTTACGTCGTGCAGCTGAAAAAGCTGGTCTTGAAGATCTTGCATCTGTTTTTGTTGGACCATCTGCAGTAGCATTTTCTAACGAAGATGTTATCGCACCAGCGAAAATCTTGAACGACTTTTCTAAAAACGCTGACGCACTTGAAATCAAAGGTGGTGCAATCGAAGGCGCTGTCGCATCTAAAGAAGAGATTCTTGCTCTTGCAACTCTTCCAAACCGCGAAGGACTTCTTTCTATGCTCCTTTCTGTACTTCAAGCGCCAGTGCGCAACGTTGCTCTTGCAGTCAAAGCGGTTGCAGACAACAAAGAAGACGCAGCTTAATCTTATGCTACGCAGCGTAGCCTAGCTACAAAAAATAAAAACATAAAATATAAAAACTTATTTGGAGGAAATAACAATGGCATTGAACATTGAAAACATTATTGCTGAAATTAAAGAAGCTTCAATCCTTGAATTGAACGACCTTGTAAAAGCTATCGAAGAAGAATTTGGTGTAACTGCAGCTGCTCCTGTAGCTGTTGCTGCAGCTGGTGCTGCTGACGCAGGTGCTGCTAAAGATTCATTCGACGTTGAATTGACATCTGCAGGCGACAAGAAAGTCGGCGTTATCAAAGTTGTACGTGAAATCACTGGTCTTGGTCTTAAAGAAGCTAAAGAACTTGTTGATGGAGCACCTGCACTTGTTAAAGAAGGTGTTGCTACAGCTGAAGCTGAAGAAATCAAAGCTAAATTGGAAGAAGCTGGAGCTTCAGTTACTCTTAAATAAGAGGCATATACCAATTAGAATTCGGAATACTATAGTATCAGCCTTTTAGAATCGTGAACACATTTTAGAAACTGATAAATTAATTTAGTTTCCTGCCAAAAACCCTACCAAAAATTAATTTGGCAGGGTTTTTTTTAAAAATAAAATTATTTTGGAGAACAGTTGAATATTGTTCTCCTTTTTTTATTTTCTGGAGGGAAAATGACAAAAGAATTACAATCATCACGCTATATTGTCATTTCATTTTTAGTACGTGAAATGGGAATTGACATTGTTGAAGCCATATCTCTTATGGCTGAATTAGAAAAAAGTGGCTTGGTTCGATTGGAATCAAGTGGAGATTTAATACTCAAAGAACTTGGAGGAGCGCTATGAAGCGAATTACCGCAAATCAATACCAAACTTCAGAACGGTATTATAAATTACCTAAAATTCTTTTTGAGGATGAGAAATATATGGATATGAAACTAGAAGTAAAGGTGGCTTATTCTATTTTAAAAGATCGTTTAGAATTATCTCTCAATCGTGGTTGGATAGATGAAGAAGGCGCGGTTTTTTTAGTATTTTCTAATTCTAAACTGATGAGGCTGTTAGGTTGTTCGAAGTCAAAATTACTGTCCATCAAAAAAACTCTTAAAGAATATGACTTAATTGATGAAGTTCAACAGTCTTCAAGTGTTAAAGGAAGACTAGCTAATAAGATTTATTTAGGAGAATTATCTTCTACCCCAGTAGATAATTCAAACAGGCCTAGTGTTAATAAAAGACTAGGGCAGGTTGAAAATGAAACGGCCCCCGTCTCATATTCAGCCCCTAGTGAGACTGAAGTTAGTGAGACTAAATATAGTGAGACTGATTCTTTATTTACTGAGGATGAGGAGGATAGGAATACTCATCCTATCTTGAAAAGAAAAGTAGAAAAGGTCACAAAATATGATCGAGATTATATTTGGGGATTGGTACAAGATCAATTTAGACGAGAAGGTTTTTCTGAAACAGCCAGTGAAATTGCTATGACTGATTTTGAGAGAATCTATCAGTATGCTCTTGACAATGTTCGCTTTGTTAGACGAGCGGAAGCACTTGCTGAATTTGTGTTTAACGGCTTGTATTCTGTTTGGAATAACCGTGTTAGAAAAGGAGGTGGTTAAATGTCGCCAATCGAGTGGATATTAGTTATGCTCATTTTAATTTCAAGTGGTATAACTCTTTGGACGTTGATTGTCGATCAGAAAGGGGTGATCAAGAAATGAGATTTATTGATTTATTTTCAGGTATAGGTGGATTTCGACTAGGAATGGAAAGTGTTGGACACGAGTGTATTGGATTTTGTGAGATTGATAAATTTGCTAGAGAATCTTATAAGTCCATTTTTCAAACGGAAGGAGAAATTGAATTTCATGACATACGAGATGTTTCAGATGACGAATTTAAAAAACTTAGAGGGAAAGTCGATATCATCTGTGGGGGATTCCCTTGTCAAGCATTTTCAATCGCAGGAAGACGATTGGGATTTGAAGATACTAGAGGAACTTTGTTCTTTGAAATTGCTCGGGCGGCCAAACAAATCCAACCACGTTTTCTTTTTCTTGAAAATGTTAAAGGCCTACTCAATCACGATAAGGGACGGACGTTCACCACAATCCTTACCACACTTGATGAGTTGGGGTTTGATGTTGAGTGGCAGGTGCTTAACAGTAAGGATTTCGGCGTTCCCCAAAACAGAGAGAGGGTGTTTATTATCGGACATTCTAGAAAGAAAAGTACCAGACTCTTATTTCCTTTCAGACGAGAAGGTCAAGCAACTAACTCTGAGATTTTAAAAACATTAGGGAATTTGAATCCATCAAAAAGTGGAATGAGCGGTAAAGTCTATTATTCAGAAGGTCTTGCGCCAACCTTAGTTCGTGGAAAAGGAGAAGGATTTAAGATTGCGATTCCTTGCATTACACCAGATAGATTAGACAAGAGACAAAATGGTAGACGCTTTAAGGAAAACCAAGAGGCGATGTTTACTTTAAATACTCAGGATCGTCATGGTATTGTCGTTGTTGGAGATTTACCAACTAGCTTTAAGGAAACTGGTCGAGTTTATGGAAGTGAGGGGTTATCTCCAACACTGACTACAATGCAAGGTGGAGATAAAATTCCCAAAATACTAATTCCAGAACCAATCAAATTTCTAAAAGTACGGGAAGCAACGAAAAAAGGATACGCTCAAGCAGAAATAGGAGATTCAATTAATTTGGAAAGACCAAGTTCTCAGTATCGTCGTGGTAGAGTTGGAAAAGGTATAGCTAATACGTTAACAACTAGTGGACAAATGGGAGTAGTAGTTGCTAGTTATGAAGGAGAAGATAAACAAGTTTATCATGTAGCCGGTGTATTAATAGATGGACAGTTTTACCGTCTGAGGATACGACGAATCACTCCTAAAGAGTGTTTTCGCTTGCAGGGCTTTCCTGATTGGGCTTTTGAAGCTGCTAGAAAAGTCTCTAGTAATAGTCAGCTCTATAAACAAGCTGGTAATAGTGTAACCGTTCCTGTGATTGCCGCAATCGCAAAGAAATTAAAAGAAATAGAGGAAAAAGATGAAAGCATTAAATAAAGAATCAATACTAGATTGTGATGAATTAGAAACAGAATTACATGATGCAGAAATCAAACAGCTGGATGAACAATTATTTTTGATACCCAATTATCCATGTGAGTTTGAAGTAACATTTTTAGATGATTACCATAAAAAACACAACTACCCACTATTTTACGAGTCCTATCTTCAAAACGTTATGGAATTCCTTGAAAGTCAAGACATAAAGAATGGGGTTGATGCCTTTGTAGATGATAATCAAAATCTTGTTTTTGTTTTATATGGACAAGGCTATCGAGCCGAGGGAAAAGAGGGAATACTTACAACCCAAGTAACTGTAAAAGCTTATGATGAAGACAAGAAACCGATTAACTTCGCAAATTTATTAGATTCCTTGATTGTCTCAGAATATCAAATGGAACCGAATCTTTGGGAGGTCTCTCATGATTGATCTCTATCTAAGTAAAAATAGCCAAAGAAATCAACTTCTTTTGGATTTCTTTCAAAAGTATAGCATAGAGGTCACTCCTCATTCTATTTCTGAAATGACAAAGGACAAATTAATTGAAATGATGAGCTATTCTTCAGATTGTTTTGAGTTTTTATCTCCCAATTTATTACGATTTAAGAATCGTGACAATCTAAGATTAACGGATTTCATCGAAATGATATTAAAAAATCCTGAACTAAGCATCAGACTTCCTCTTGCAGTTTCAAATAAGAGAGTTTATCCAAATCTGAATTTGGAAGAGGCTAGAGCTCTATTGCCAAGAGATACGAAACAATTGATTTACATGGCACAAACACATTATTTATCTAACTAAAGGAGAAGCAATATGGCTGAACGATTTTGGGAGAACTTGTCCATTATTTTGGCTGAAAGAAATATCAGCTGGATTGAGTTAACCAGAAAAATGTTTGCGGGAGAGTTTCACTATCCAAGTGAATTGAATCGTTTGTATCAAAAGATTCGGCACTA
Organism: Streptococcus sp. DFI.7.26; assembly: GCF_022240605.1. Lineage (NCBI taxonomy): Bacteria > Bacillati > Bacillota > Bacilli > Lactobacillales > Streptococcaceae > Streptococcus > Streptococcus sp. DFI.7.26. Next base: position 10,931 of record NZ_JAKOGN010000018.1, read on the forward strand.
CAAGATGGAACAACGAATGCCTCAAAGTCCATGGGTAGAAAGGATTGTGCAGGTATTAGATTTAGATTATGAAGATTTATTTCGGAGGTAACTATGAAAAGAATAATTCCAGTGTATATATTCCAACAAGTAAATGTTTTATTGGTATCCCTATACTTACTGAAATTGCTTTGTATTAGTGAGTTAACCATACTACAGATTCTCTATTGTGCGTCGCTCATTTCTTTTTTATGGATGTATGGTCAACGAAAACAAGTTGTCAAGGTCAATATGAAAACTAGGATGAAATGGCTTGGTATTGGATTCGTTAGCCTACTGATTATAAGTCTATGTTTTAGTCTGATTCATGCTCAAGGAAGCACGAATCAAGCAAACTTAATTGGGCTTCAACATCAAGTTCCTTGGTTTTCATTTTTATTGTTCTTAATCAATGCGAGTATGGTTGAAGAATTTTTGTATCGAGAAATTTTATGGAACTTGGCTAGAAAATTAGATATTCGAGTTGCTTTGACAAGTGTTTTATTTGCCTTAGCACATCATCCAGGAACCATTCTAGGTTGGTGTTTGTATGTTTCACTTGGGATGTTTTTAGGGCTTGTACGCTATAAATCTGACTTATGGGGCAGTATGGGTCTACATTTAGTGTGGAACCTATCAGTCTATGTCTTATTTTTTCTTTAATAATAGCTGGTCTGTCTTACGTATGGATTAATTTTGAAATAAAAAAACTAAATGAATTGATTTTAAGGAAATAAAATGCTAACATATATAGTAGATGTTAGCATTTTATTTCTAAAGAAAGGAGAATGATATGGTTGATAAAAGAGAGAAACTGATGAACTCTTTCAATCAGTATGGTTTTTTAACTTTTAAACAAGTGATAGATGAAAATTTACACTACAAAACCTTATTAAAAATGGTTACAGAAGGAAAAATCGATGCTGCAGAAAAAGGCTTATATCGCTTACCTGATATTTATTTAGATGAGTGGTTTGTTCTTCAGTATCGATTTCCAAAGGGAATCTTTTCTTTGGAGACAGCACTTTGGTTACATGGTTTATCTTTGACTATCCCTTTTAACATGACGATGAGTTTTCCTTATGGTACGAATACCAAAAACATTAAGGAAGCAGATATACGTCCTATTATTTTACGCTCTCACTATAGTGAAGGAATTATTGAAATAGAGCGTCTTCCTGGCCAATTTATTAAAGTTTATGAAGTTGAACGAGTTTTGGTTGAGTGTCTAAGACCAGTTCATCAGGTGGATCTTCAAATTATTGCACCAGCGTTTAAAAAATATTTTCAACAAAATAAAATTTATTTACACAAATTATTTTATTATGCCCAGCTATTTAAAGTAACTGATAAGTTACAATCTTATACGGAGGTACTATCTTAATGTTTTCAAATGCGAATAGCTTTAAAGCAAAAATCAAAAACATTTCAAAAGATAAGGGAATTCCAGCCCAACAAGTACAACAACATTATTTAATTGAGCAAGTGTTAAAACTGATTTCTACTAGTTCTTATAGAGATTCCTTCATTGTAAAAGGAGGGTATCTAATAGGTCAAATGATTGGACTAGATAAGCGAACCACAATGGATTTAGATGTCACTCTGAAGGGAACCGAAATGAGCAAAGAAAATTTGATTCATATCTTTGAAGAGATTCTTTGTTCTAAAACTGATGGATTTTCATTTTCAGTAGATAAGCTAGAACCTATTCGCCAAGATGATGAATATGGAGGATTTTCATTAAAATTAAATGCAACTTTCGATACATTAAAGGAGGTTGTTTTTATTGATATTACTACTGGTGATAAGATCACACCAAGAGAAATTACTTATTCAATGAGTTCTATCTTTACTAATGAAAGCATCAAGATATGGACATATAATCTAGAGACTGTACTTGCTGAAAAGTTAGAAACGATCATCAGTAGGGGATTAGCTTCGACACGCCCACGTGATCGATATGATCTTTTCACCTTGTATAAACTTAGAAAAGAAGAGATTAATCTAGAAGTGTTAAAAAATGCACTTGAGAATACGGCAGAAAAACGTAAAAGTAAAGATACTATTTATAATTGGGAAGAACAAGTGAGAGGAATTGAAATTTCTGATTATCAGAAAGAGCTATGGATTCGTTATCAACGCCAATTTAAGTATGCTAAAGATATCTCATTTGATAACTCTGTTCAGGTTATTAGGGAAATTATGCAACAAATATTTTAGTACAAAAGTAACTCATTCGTAAAGCAGTGAGTTGCTTTTTTTATTCCAATAACTCCAAAAATGTGATAAAAATTTCAACTACTCTTATCTATAATAAAGTTACCTGTTCTTTGAAAATTGAATCCACTCCGTCTTGATTAGCGTGCCTGTGTAAG